>NZ_JBHIRY010000045.1:0-37055 GCF_042138635.1 Paenibacillus medicaginis
GTTTATCAGATTTATATGGTTTATCGACAGACTAGGTATCCGATCTTAATAAATCCCCCCCCCCCACAAAAACTTTATCAAATGAGAATTCATCAAAATTAATAAGATCTTCAATCTCTTTTTGATCTTCATAAACTGGTATAACACCGGTGTTGTTGGGACTAAAGAACTTAATATGATAATCCTCATTTAACTGACGGCAAACGTCCTCAACTATACGTTCAAATACAACAGGGAAAAGCAAATCGCCTAAATTATCAACATTAAATGTGCCTACCTGTGCAATTTTTATCATGTTTAACCACCTTTAACTATTTCAACTGTGGAATCCATGTCCATCAAACCTATTATAGTCCTCTCAGACTTAACGGTTATTTTATTCACATCGTATCTTCTATCCAGCGGGCGGCTAGTTCCATCTACATAATCTGATAATCCTATAGAGACTATATATTCATCGGGCGCCAAATACATTTTTTGTGAAAAAGTGACCGTTACCTTTTCTCCACCTTTAACAGGACCTATATTCTGATTCAAGTAATGTGTATTACCACTATACATTTCGAGGCCCTTTTTGTTTTTAATGTAGAACCCTAGTACTGGATTGGTGCAGTCCTCGTAAAAATCCACAGTAATTCTTAATTTAAACGAATCCATAGTGTACACTAGCCAGTCGCTATCAGGCGAATTATCGTTTAGGCATTCGATTTTACTAATTATTGCTGATTCATCTCCATAACGATACTCCTCTGAATCTTCCTCTGAATCAGATTGAGTAGCCGCATCAATCAACGATAGATTCCCCTTTTTAGAGAGTTTATTGACTCTTTCGATTTTTTTGGTTATTTCATCATTAGTATTATACAATTTCACATAATCATTAATAATTTTTCTAGGTTCGCCATAAGAATAGACCTCACCTTTGTTTATCAGAACACACCGATCACATAATGTACTGACACTAGTCACATCATGGCTGACAAACAGTATTGTTACACCTTCATTCTTCATAGCTTTTATTTTTTCAAAACACTTTTGCTGAAAAAATATGTCACCAACCGATAGTGCTTCATCAATGATAAGTATTTCAGGTTCAACATTTATGGCTACTGCAAATGCTAATCTTGCAAACATACCACTGGAATAGTTTTTCACGGGTTGATAAACAAAATCACCGATGTCTGCAAAGGATAGAATATTTTCTAACCTACGGTCCATCTCTGCTTGGTCAAATCCCATTAGCATCCCATTAAGGTAGATGTTTTCAATACCCGTGTACTCAGGATTAAATCCGGCACCAAGTTCCAGTAATGCTGCTATCTTACCATTGATCTGAACTTTGCCTTCTGTCGGGGTTAGCACTCCAGTAATAATTTTAAGCAGGGTCGATTTTCCTGATCCATTTTTACCGAGTATCCCTAATGTTTCGCCTTTCTTAACATGAAAACTGACGTTATTCAACGCATAAAAATCCGTATGATATTGTTTACGTAAAGGGCTTATAGCTTCCTTCAGTCGGTCGATTTGATTC
Source organism: Paenibacillus medicaginis (assembly GCF_042138635.1). Classification (NCBI taxonomy): domain Bacteria; kingdom Bacillati; phylum Bacillota; class Bacilli; order Caryophanales; family Paenibacillaceae; genus Paenibacillus; species Paenibacillus medicaginis. The sequence goes on from NZ_JBHIRY010000045.1 coordinate 1,532, forward strand.
TCATATAATTTAAAATGTTTAGAGATACCCTCTACTTGTATAGCTATACTCATATATCAATATCTCCTTATAGTACATCTGCAAAATGAGGTCTTAATCTTTTAAATACGAACGCTCCAAGCAACAAAAGACAAATAGTAACGCCCCAAAAATATAATGTCATCCTTGGATATTGCCAAAACCAGCTTCTAAAAATAAGACTATATCTGTAACCTTCAATAATGTAATACATAGGGTTCAATTTTATCAGCATCTCATACTTGCTAGGAATCATGTTTAACGACCACAATATAGGAGTTATCCAGTAACCGAACTGCAAAAACATTGCCAATATTTGTCCAACATCTTTCAAAAATATCACTAACGCAGAAGTAATCCATGAAATAGCAAGTATAAACACTGACATGGCAAAAAGATAATAAAATATCTGCAAGAAATATATGTTAGGTGGGAAGCCGTAACTCCAAAACATCACCACCATTACAATCACAAAAAACAGATGAATAATCAGTGGAGATATTATTTTAACTATAGGAAGCAAGCTTACCCTGAATACCACATTCTTCACGAGGAAAATATTACCTACTATTGAATTTGTAGCATTCATAAGTGCATCGGCGAAAAAAAACCAAGGAATCATACCAGCAACGAGCCATAAGATAAATGGATAATTTTCAATAGGCAATGATTTGAAACCTACTTGGAAAATAAACCAAAATATCAAAATCGTAATTGCAGGCTGTATAATTGCCCAAAGAATCCCCAGATACGACCCTAAATATTTATCTTTTAAATCTTTTAAGGAAAGTTGAATAATTAACCTTCTATGTGCAATGAGATCTTTCAGAAAAGCAGTTCCAAACATTAAAATGAAGTCCCCTTCCATTGTCTAGCTAAAAAATGATAAATACCTAATCAATAAAACAAACTGTTATCCTTCTTTCTTTCTGGCTCCTACATCCTCTATATGCTAAAATATTGACGTATCTACATGAAAAGGAGATTGTAAACCTTGTCGAATCCAGTATACGGGAAACAGGCCCAAACGTCGACCCGTGACGATAAAAGGTCGTCATTATTTTGGGTGTTAATTGTTGGAATCATGTTGTTGTTTATCTGGGCTCCATTTCAGGCAGCTCTGTTCAATGGGCAGATGCTAGATTTCGAGAAGCCTGTTTATTGGGCTCTCACTATCACCTCGGTTCTTTTGATCATATCACTACTAAGCTATTATAAAAAATTCAGACTGGAAGATCAAAGGGACTGGCTGGCAGTGTTGGTAGTTCTGCTTCCGCTGACTTACGTATTGTCGCTAGTCTCCGCTGCCTCGCACTACTTGGCCATGAATATGGTGATCGTGCAGTGCATTTATGCCGCCATGTTCATCATATCATTGTACCTCTTGCAGGATCGGCTGGGCAATAACATCATCCAGACTACGATTATGGCCGTAGCTTATTTGATCGTTGGTTTTGGTTTTATCAACTGGTTCGGACAGTGGGTTCTGGCCGGCAAGCTGGTGGACTGGTTCTCCAGTGCAGTGTATCAAAACCGCTACACCAGTGCCGTCATGACGGATACCAACGGTCTGCGTCTGACTTCTGTATTCCAGTATGCGAATACTTATGCAGCGTTTCTGATGGCTTTCCTTTTTGCAGCGATCTTTAGCTTGATGAAATCGAAGACCTGGTTTGGACGGCTGACGCATGGTTTTATGCTCGTTCCGATTCTGGTTTCTCTGTTTCTGACCTTGTCCCGTGGCGGTTTGGTTATGATGCCGGTTGTATTCATCCTGTTGCTGTTGTTCTTCAAACCGGCCCGGCAGTTGCTGTGGATTATCTATTGTGCGGTATCAGGTATTGTCTCGTTGGCTGTTCTTAGCCCGATTACCACTATAGGGCTTGAGCTTAATCAAACATACAATGGAGCCACCGCAGTCAAAGGCTGGGGATTGCTCATTGCAGCTTCGCTCGTTGCAGGCGTAGTATCCTGGCTGATTCAGCAGTATGTCGCTCCAAAGCTGGAGAACGGCATGCAGGGCTGGGCTTCGCGAAAACTTTCCAACCTGTGGCTGCCTGTCGGCTCGGTCATTATCATTGGGGTTGTGGCCTTCCTGCTGATCGGTACAAGCCTGCGCAACGTGCTGCCTGAAAATATCCGCGTGCGGGTGGAGGGCATCAACTTCCAGCAGCACAGTGTATTGGAGCGTTTCCAATTTTACGAAGATGCATCCAAGCTGATTGCAGACTACCCGATTATCGGAGCTGGCGGCGGCGGGTGGGCAACGCTGTATGAGAAGTATCAGGATTACCCATACACAAGCCGTCAAGCGCATAACTTCTTTATGCAGTATTTAGTCGAGGTAGGTATTTTAGGCTTTGTTATCTTTATGGCTTTCATTTTGTTTGTGTTTTATAAGTATATCCGTGGTTATATTCAGCAGAATGCGGAGCAGCGTGACTCTTATTTTCTCTATTTTATTTTAACGCTGTCCATCCTGTTGCACAGTATTCTGGACTTTAACCTAAGTTATGTGTTCATGGGTATGCTGGTATTTGTAGGGCTAGGAGGTATGGCTGCAGCAATGGACAGCAGGCCAGTGAAACGGCTGTCTCTGAATCCTGCCGCTTTCAGACCACTGTACAGCGGGATCATTGGAATTGTAGCGATCGTCCTGGTATTTACCGGTTTGCGTTTCATACAATCAAGCAGTGCATCCATGGAGGCCAGACAGGTTGCTCGTACGAGCCAATCTTTTGATCAGATTCAGGCGGCAGCCAATGAGGATTTATCCATCCGGTCGACGCATCCAGATTCGCTAATCTTGCTGTCATCACTATATCAAGCAGCCTATAAACAAACTCAGAACGAACAGTTTTATACGGCTGATGAAGAATTGCTGCAGCGGGGCTTGAAGGCGGAGCCTTTTAATAAAAGTATGACTTCTAATCTAATGTCTCATTATCAACTGAAGAACAACAATGAGAAGGCTTTTGAAATCCTTCAGGACAAAAACTCAAACTATAAATGGGATATTACGTGGTACAGCAATCTCATTCAGCAAGCTTTTACTCTCGGCAATCAAGCGAGAGAGCAGGGTGATACAACGAAGCAGCAGCAATACTTTGAAGCAGGCTTGAACGCCTATCAAAAAGTGCTGGATGGAATAGCGCATATTGATGCTCTACCTAACAGCATTATGATTGCGAAACCGTTTAATGTGACGCCTGAAATTGCCCTGAACACGGGAAAAATTCAGTTTATGTCCAATAAACCTGCTGAAGCGGCAGCGATCCTGCAGCCTCTTCTTAACGAAGATCTGAGCAACGCGGCGAACAAAGAAATTGCCCGCTACTACGTCGCAGCCACCCAGAAGCAAGGGAAGGTAGATCAAGCTTGGTACGATAAGCTCATCCAAGCAGATGCAAATGAAAAACAGCAGGTTGATGTTTTGGTTGCACTAAAGCTGCAATGAATGTGAAACTTAAGAAAAACCATCTTTCAAGGTACTTCACAGAAGACAAGAAAAAGGTCACTCTTTAAAGAGTGACCTTTTTCTCTTGATCCATTTTTTCAATGACCCGTCTCATATAATCGAGGACATCGTCCTTCAATTCATTGTGCTTGAGTGCATAGTGAATAGTAGTTTCGATGAAGCCTAATTTTTCCCCTACATCATGCCGGTTTCCGTCAAATTCATACCCAAGAATCGGGCTGAGTTCACCTAATTCTGCCAAGGCGTCGGTAAGCTGAATTTCACCGTTTACGCCTGTCTTTTGCTGCCCGAGCAATTCGAAAATATCAGGGGTCAAAATATACCGCCCCATAATAGCCAAGTTTGACTTAGCTTCCTCCGCCTTCGGCTTCTCCACCAACCGTTTCGCTTCAACAATTTTATTCTCAAGCTGGGTACCTTCTACGATACCGTAACGGTTTACTTCGTTCCAAGGTACCTGTTTAACCCCTACTACAGCCCGCTGATACCGATCAAAGACATCCACCATCTGCTTGAGACAAGGGACATCGGACTCAACGATATCGTCCCCGAGGAGGACAGCAAAAGGCTCATCTCCGATAAACTTACGGGCACACCAGATGGCATGTCCAAGGCCTTTTGGTTCCTTCTGGCGTATGTAATGGATATCCGCCATCTCTGAGGGCTTGCGCACTTCATCCAGCAGCTTCCATTTCTCTTTTTCAGCCAAATTATATTCGAGCTCAAAAGAGGAGTCAAAATGGTCCTCAATCGCCCTCTTTCCTTTACCCGTAACAATAATAATATCCTCTATTCCCGAGGCAACAGCTTCCTCAATAATGTATTGAATGGTCGGCTTATCGACAATGGGAAGCATTTCTTTGGGCATTGCTTTGGTTGCAGGCAGGAATCTCGTACCCAAACCAGCCGCCGGAATAATTGCTTTACGAATTTTCTTCATGTGACTTGCTCCTTTATTTCATTGCATATCACGATAGCCATGCCAGGTTCTGCGACAATTCGGGCGCATCATCTATTTCCGATAGGCTATTGAAATGGCTCTTCGACGGAATTTTGTTCTAGCCATTCGGCCAGCCGATCAAGTCCAATTTCCTTATTGGCCACGGCAATCGCAGTATTATATAAGTCATCATCTGTAATTAATAAGTGATAACCATTAATCAAGAGGAATAGCTTGGCACTCAAATAACCGGTACGCTTATTGCCGTCACAGAAAAGCTGATGAGTTGAAAAACCTTCCATATAGACAGCAGCCTTCAAAAATAAGCCGGGGTAATATTCTTCGTTGCCAAATCCCTGAAAGGGTTTCTCAGCAAGGAAGTCTATTAACCCCGGCTCGTTCTCACCTGGAAGTCCATTATAGAGATCCAGTGCAGTATTGTGAATATCTCTTATATCGTCAGGAGTCAATCGTTCAATCAATTTTTAGAAAGCCTCCTAAGACCCTCGTCGTTTTCTTTACATATCTGCGTGGTAAGAGAGCGGATCATTTGGCTACGAGCGAGTTTCTTTTTTGTTTCGCTGCTTAGATCTTCTTTGCGGATAGCCATCTTCTTTTCCTCCTTATCTTTTCCCATGGTGCATACCTCCAATCTATCAGAATAGATCTTAGTATGCCCGCCTTTTAATAGATTATACCTAATTTTCAGAAAACCGACAACCGCTAAAAGGTGAGGGCTGTTTTCAGGTTCTTTTTGTACGAGGCGACTTGCCTCTTACCTCGACCGGACTTGCACCGGCTAGTTGTGCCTAGCTTGGCTAGGGGCGCAAAAAACGAACAGGCCCATGCACAATTGCATGGGCTCTGGGAGCGTGATCCATTGTGAAAATCGGTAAGAGAACACAACCGATTTTGCTAAACCTTTCGTTTGGCATCGCGTAGTACACATAACGCATCGGGAACGACGACTCTTTAACTCTGCAAACTACATACTGAGCAATTCCCTGATGTCCTCCTCGCTCAGTGCGGAGGTGTTGCCAGTAGAAGAGTTCAGTACATCCTCGATCAGGTCTTTTTTCTTCTGCTGCAGCTCCAGCATTTTCTCCTCAATCGTGCCTTCTGCCACCATGCGGAACACCTGCACGATTTTACGCTGTCCCATGCGGTGGGCACGGCCTGCTGCTTGCTCCTCGACCGCCGGGTTCCACCACAGGTCGAACAGAACGACCGTGTCGGCGCCGGTCAGGTTCAGGCCGGTTCCACCCGCTTTAAGGGAAATTAGGAAAATGTCATTCTCTCCTTCATTGAAGCGGCGGCTCATCTCCACACGCTCACTGGCGGGTGTGCTTCCATCAAGATAGAAGGTCTGGTAGCCATGCTCCTGCAGCGTAGTGCGAATCAGCCCCAGCATGCTGGAAAATTGAGAGAAGATCAGGAAGCGGCGTCCACTGGCCAGACCGTCCGCTACCATCTCCAGCAGCTGCTCCAGCTTGCCGGAGGTTCCTTCGTAATTCTCAATGAACAGAGATGGATGGCAGCAGAGCTGGCGCAGGCGTGTAATTCCGGCCAAAATCCTCATGCGGCTCTTCTGGAAACCATCTGTCTCCAGATCCTTCAGGGTGTCTTCCCGCAATCGTGCCATATACGCCATATACAGCTTTTTCTGCTCTTTGACAAGCGCTGAGCGGTGCACGGTGTCGATGCGGTCCGGAAGCTCCTCCAGTACATCCTGCTTGAGCCTGCGCAGCAGGAAGGGTGAAATCATACGTGCAATGCGCTCACGCGGCAGCTCTTGCAGATGGGTTTGCCCGTGGAACAGGGCGGGAAAAACGGCCTCGAAGATCGACCACAACTCCTGCAGTGAGTTTTCGATCGGTGTCCCTGTCAAGGCAAACCGGTTTTTCGCGGATAGCTGTTTCACCAGTTGCGCCGTCTGGGAGCCGCTATTTTTGATCGCCTGGGCCTCGTCCAGAATCAGAATCGGGAAGCTCCTGTCCTTATACCATTCTGCGTCCCGGCGCAGCAGCGGGTAAGAGGTAATCAGCACATCGTAAGCCTGTGCCTCCACGTCCTCCATCAAACTGCTGCGCTGCTCCTTGTCGCCGGCAGCTACCGCGACCTTCAGCTCGGGAGCAAAACGGCGCAGTTCATTCTCCCAGTTGTAGGTGAGCGAAGCCGGTGTAATGATCAGCACAGGCTGCCGCGCTGCAGGATCAACATATCGGCTGTCTGCCCTTGCTTCGGTGTCTATTTCAGCACTTGCTTCAATACTTGCTTCAGTACCTACTTTAGCATTTGCTTTAGTCCCCGCTTCAGTACCTGCTTCATTACCCGCCGCAGCGGCCGCTACACGCTCGTCCAGCTCGGAGCGAATATAGGAGATCGTTTGCAAGGTTTTACCCAACCCCATATCATCGGCCAAAATGCCGCCAAAACCAAAGGCAGACAAGTTCTTGAACCACTGAAAGCCCTCTGCCTGATAATCCCGCAATATTGGCTCCAGACTGGCAGGCAGTTCATACGACATCCGCTCCGGATGCAGCAGGCGCTCCAGAAACTGGCGTAAAGGCTTGCCGAGGCGCACAGTTTTGCTCTTCGCTTCCTCAGGGTGAAACAGCTGCAAAGCCCGCAGGCCCGGCAGACGAAACACGCCTTGCTTCGCCTGATCACGCTTCAGGTCCAGCTGTTCAGCTACTGTCCGGATTTCATCGTAAGCCTGTCCTTCCAGCGACAGCAGCACACCGTCACGCAAACGCACATATTTTTTCTTCTCTACAATATGCTTCAGAATATGACTGATTTCTTCAGTCCCTATGCCCTCCAGCTCAAAGGCAAGCTCCAGCCAGTCAAGCCCCTGTGTGATATCCGCCTTCAGCTTCATCTGGCTGGAGGAGCGCTGCCTGAACTGCTGCACCGACTGTGATACATACAGCTCTGCCAGTTCCTCCAGCGATGGCAGCACGTGATACAGCATCTCATACATCTGTTCATCCGTGCTTGCCAGCCAACGGCCGCTGATACAGGATATAGCAGCCTCCTCCAGCAGTCTCAGCACACGCTGTTCACGTTCACTGTCACGAATGAGAATAATCTCTCCGGATTGGCGCTGTTTGGAAGAGGGCGATAAGGGATCAATGACAATATCCCCATAATGAAATTCGATGCGCAGCACCAGTGTTTGGGCCTCTCGATCCAGAAAGGCCTTGATGGTAAGCTCAGGCTCTTGAATATTCTTCTGCACCTGCTTATCCAGCTTAACCTCACCGAGTTGACGCAGCACAGGCAGTGTATTCTGCAGGAAGGGCTCAATCTGTCGGGCAGACACCTCTATCCGCTCCTTGCTACCATATGTAGACAGAGTGGATTTCAGCATGGACAGCTGCCGAATGTGCCGGGGCTCCATTTTGAACAATTTTCCAGACTCCAGCACAATTCCGTAATTCTCCAGAAGTGCCAGCCTGTTTACACCTTCCACCTTCAGAGCATAACCATCTTCCTGACCCGGAGTGATCTTATACTGAACTGGCGGCAATCCCTCAGCCTGCTCAAGCTGATTGGTACCTAATGTGCCCTTCCCCTCCCAGACAACATGTCTCGCTTGCAGCAGCCTGTCCAGCAGCTGATCCCACACGATGGGTGGAATATACATTCGCTTGGGATCTTCGTAAGTGCCGAGGCTGGACGAATAAGGATTTATCGTTTTCTTCATTAACCGCTCATTGGCTCTGGCGCGCAGCAGGATGTCCATAATGGCCTGATCCTCCGGCAGAAAGATCTGGCTTGTCTGATCGAAGGTGAACATTTTTGTAAAAGGATACGACTCTCCGCTGCCCACCGCATCCAGAAAGTCTCTGATCTTCTGCACAATATAAGTTCGTTTGATCCCGATTTTCATTTCCAGCGCCAAATGATCCTCAATATTGTAGCCTTCCACGACCTTGACTATATATTCCACCTGTAGTGCGTCTTTCACGGGAATACTCCTGAACGTATCGGATGCCGGAGCCTTATCATGTCCCGCTTTACGTACATCCAGTATTTTTAGCATCTGCTCTGCTGCTGCGTAACTAACCGATGGCACCTTCTGGATTTTAGAGTTCACGGCTCTCTGACCAGCAGGGACCGGGGACGCTCCCAGTCGGCTGTTCGTCTGCGGATGGCTGGCAGAGCCGGAGGAAGTGCGTGCAGAATGCTGCAGCATAGAGTTTAGGCCCCCCAACATAGAGGAGAATTCCTGTTCGATGCGCTCCCCTTCCATCTTTCTCCCCTGCTTCTCGGCCTCTTTGTTCCTTCTGTACAGGGCAATCAGCACCGCCGCAACATGCTTGCAGGCTTCGTAATAATAGCTGCCATAGGCAGGACAGGTGCAGCTTGTCTCTACATCTCCATAGTCATCTATATCGACAGTAACCTTGTATTTTTTATTTCCTTGCACAACAGCATTGTATCTTTCGCTTGTATCGGACCGGTCCATATTTTCTTCCAGATTGAGGGAAATAACACGGCGAGAATCGCAGTAGTCTCTTCCCCTGTTATAGGCTGTTGTTCCGCACAGAGTGCGTATATCATTCAAGCTATAATTGAACATGACTTTGGCACCACCTTTCGCAAAACTAGTTCCATAATCTTGAAAAGCCCCCAGCTCCACAGTACACGTGGTTCCTCTGGAGGCGCAAGTGCAGTATATTCACAATATAACTATATCAGAGTTGTGATATACATAGCAGTTTATATTTAAAAAAGCCTTGAAAGTTATTCTGTATTTCTATTTTACCAGTTGCCCTCTTGTCACGCCAAGCTGGTTAGTGGCCTTCAGCGTCTTCCACACCTGGGTGCCGCTGATTTCGCCGCGCAGGGCACGCTTGTAGAGGTCAATGACCTCATGTACCTGTTCCGGTGTCTCTTCCAGGAATTCTACGCGGAAGCGGGACACACCGAGGTCCATAAAGTTGGACAGGTACTCGGCGCCAGACTGCTCAATGGCGTTGTAGACCGTGTTGCGGCAGCCCTCGTCCACGCGGACCGGATGGGACATGCCGATGCGGTCCTGCAGGGAGACGTGGTGCTCCTCGCACGGACGGCCGCAGTTGGTGTAGTCCGTACCTTCGCTCAGGAAGGTGCAGTAGACGCAGTGTTCGGTATGGAACATCGGCAGATGCTGATGGATGACCACCTCCAGCTTGTCCGTACGCGAGCGCCCGAGCAGATCGACCATCTGCTGGATGTTCAGGTCGTACGACGGTGTTACAGCATCACAGCCGGCTTCCAGGAAGAGGTCGACGGCCTTGTGGTTGGCGATATTGAGCGAGAAGTCGCCGATCAGCTCCGGATGCTGCACGTCCGGATTCTCGCGGCGGTGCTTCAGGTAGAAATAGAGCGCACCGGTGTTGCGCACCAGCACCGCATCGGGCTGGAGGCGCAGGATGTTGTTGTGGTAGCCGTTCTCGCCGGGCATGTGGATGCGCGGGGTAACCAGCGCAATCTTGCGCCCTGCGGCGTGTACAGTCTCAACCGCAGCCGGGAACTGCTTGATGAACTCGAAGTCGGCGTAGATGAACTGCACGCCGGCTTCGAGCGCAGCCTGCACCTGCGAGAGGCTGCGGCACAGCGCGGTCAGCTCCGCCTGACCGCGGGCCACCGGCGCTGCCGGCACGGCCGCATCGCCGTAAACCTGGGCCGCCCGTTTGACGTACACGGGCGGCTTCGGCCGTTCGCCCGCGAGCTGTTCCACCGCCTTGCGGCGGATGTTGTTAAGCTCGCGCATCGGTACGATGACGTCCCCGTGCAGGTGGACGTCCAGTGCTTCAAGCTGGAACACGGTCCCGCCCAGACGGCCGAATTGCTCTTCGAGCAGCTCGGCGGTCATCGGACGCTTCTGGGCGATCTCCAGTTCCAGCTCGGAATCGACGCGGACCGTTGTGCCCTTCTGCACGTCGGTCCACCATGTCGTCAAAGGCTGGCCGGGATGGCCGACAGCCTTCACATGCACCGGGAAGACGCGGTACGGCTTCTCCGTCTCGTACGTCTGGCGCAGGCGCTTGTCCAGCGCCGGATCGTTCGTCTTCCAGATGCGGTCGCCGACATGGAGACGGTGCAGGTCCACATCGTTCCGGCCTGGCACGATATCGATCACCCAGTCTTCGCCAGCTTCGCCTTCCACCTTGACGCCTTTGCGGCGAATGTCATAGACACGTCCGCCCTCCTCCTTCTTCGTTGGATCACCAGCATCGAACACAATGCCGTCCCCACGCTTAAGCGGCGCCTCAATCCGGCACACAACCCCGTCTCGCAAAATTTGCTCCACCCGTCCGAGGTAAACGCCACGGCTTTTCGGGAACGTGCCGTCCACGAGCTTCTTGTTATTCGTTCCATCCAGGAAACCATGCGTAAAACCACGCGAGAAGCTCTGCTGCAGCTCGCGTATTTCTTCTTTACTCGGCTTCGTATCGTCACCGTCAAAGTACCGGTCAATCGCCTTGCGGTATTTGCTGACTACATTAGCTACATATTCTGGCGACTTCAGGCGTCCTTCAATCTTAAAAGAGGTCACACCTGCTTCGATCAGTTCAGGCATGATATCGATCGCAGCCAAATCCTTCGGCGACAGCAGGTAAGCCACATCGCCCATCGGCTTCTGCTCACCGTCGACCATCAGGTCATACGGCAGGCGGCACGCCTGTGCGCATTCGCCGCGGTTGGCGGACCGTCCACCCCACATTTCGGATGTCAGGCATTGGCCCGAATAAGAGACACACAACGCACCGTGGACGAACACTTCCATCGGCAGCTTTGCCTGCTCGCCGATTTTCTTGATCTGCTTGAGGTTATTCTCCCGTCCCAGCACCACCCGCTCCATATGGAACGGCTTCGTAAATTCCACCGCTTCCGGAGAAGTGATGGTCATCTGCGTGGAACCGTGAATGGGAAAATCCGGCGAAATCTCACGAATCATTTTCACAAGGCCCAGGTCCTGCACAATCACTGCATCCACACCCGCGTCAATACAGGCATCAATCAGTTCTTTAGCGTCCTCCAGCTCATTTTCAAAAACAAGGATATTAAAGGTCAAAAAGCCCTTGACCCCATAGCTGTGCAGGAACGTCATAATCTCCGGCAACTCATCCATCCGGAAGTTGTTGGCGCGTGCCCTGGCATTAAACTTCTCTACACCGAAAAAGATCGCATCCGCCCCGTTGGCCACGGCCGCCCGCATGCAGTCCCAGTCGCCCGCCGGCGCCAGCAGCTCCACGTCTGCTCTCCGCAATTGCTGTATTTCCATAAAATCCTCCCTGATCGGCGCCGCTGCGCCCGAATTTCTTGACTTTCCGATTACCGATGTCATAAGTGAAAACCATCTATCGACGTACTTCTCAAAGTATCTGAAAAAGAACCATGTGCAGCAGGAATGTACTGCCCCATCTTTCATTTTGTACAAATCAATGACTTTGTAACTAATCTAGTGTACCAGACTGCGCGGCCCCCTTCTACTCTTTCCAGGTAAAAAGGACCTCATCTCCCACTGAACTGTGGAATTGAGGTCCTTTCACCTATGTTTAGGGTTGTTTCTAGTCGACGAACTTGAACGAATTTAATGCGGAACTCAAAGCAAGCGATTGTGCGGCCGTATTGTTCGCATCATTCAGCGTTGTAGACAGAATATAAGTCGCGCCATTATGCTCCAGCAAAATTTGGCGGCCTGTATAGGCGATGCCGTTATTATCCGTTTGATGGAAGGTGAACGAGACGGCCGGTACTCCAGCAAAATTGATGTCTTTCGCTTCCTCAACCTTCAGGTTCGTATAATCCTTTGCCTCATTGTCATAAAAATCCTTGAGCTGGGATACGGTCATTTCATACGACTGATCTTCATCAATTCGGATGGAAAAGCTGCCGCCGAGAAACTCGTATTCAACATCCGCAGACTCAAAGCGTTCGCTCACCGGCGTCCAATAAGACGGTATGTCTACCGAATATCCATAAGCTTTTGATATTTTACGATCCGTTTTCGCCTTATCTGTCAGATACGCATCCTCTTCGAGCTGGCCGAAGTTAGTGGAAACCACACTGAAGTCGATGTCCAGGCCGCGAATCAGCAGCTCGAACTGATCCTGTCCTTTGCCGTCATCGTCCGGAAATGAATATTCCGCCAGATAGCGGTAACCGTTCTCCTGCAGCATAACATCATATTCCTTCACCCAGCCGTTCCCGAAGTCATAGCGGTATTCATGAATGATAGCGTTCTTGCCCGCCACTTCCAGCGGATATGTTTTCTTCGCCTCATAAGCGGAAGACATAAATGAATCCTTCAACCAGGACTGCAGCTGTGCGCTCCAGTCTTCCAGAGCAGAGTCCTGCGGGGCTGAGGTTACGGTAAGCTTGAGCTTGGAGCCGTCCCGGCCCTCATACAACATACTGCTATTGTCCCCCGTCCAGCCGGCCGGAATTTTCAAGGCTATGCCGTAATCGCTGTTGTATGCATCCTTCATTCCGCCTTCGATAGTGGAAATATCCTTAATCACCTTGTCATCCACATCAAAGGAGGTTTTAAACGAATTCAGAAGCCCTGCGTATTTATTGAGATCCTTATAGTTCGCGGCGGTTGAATCGGTCAGATATACGGCATACACCTGACCATGACCATAGTACTGCCTGTTTTCCCAGAGTGAACCGTCCCCATCCTTGGTTATGATGCGTGCGTAAGGCACCTCCGCATCCGGGTAGACTCTGCGGTCAATAATCGTTTCGCCCGTTTCCTTCGCTGTCTGCACCAGCTGCTGAAGCAGATCATCGGCATCATACGGAATCGGCTGCGGAGAGACATGCACCTCCATGTAGTAGCTGCCGTCTTCGCTCATGAAGGTGGCGATGCTTTCATCCTCGCCGCTTTCGCCAATCATCAACCCCGTCGGATAGCTCATCGACCAATTGTAATAGCTGTTGCCGACCTTTGTTTTTCCCTCGTCGTTATCGATCGTCGGCACCTCCGGCTCTGCCACAGCCGCGCCTGCGCTGGCCTCCATGCGGACGACGAGACTGCCGCCGCCTGTTTTCAGGCTGCCGCCCAGGCCTTCCACTACTGACCGTAACGGTACCATGAGCGTGCCTCCGCTCATTTCTGGCACGGATGGCAGCTTTACCTTCTGTCCGTCCACCCAGGCCGTCCGGCTGCCAATCGTCAGAACAACCGTATGAGGTCCGCTCATCACCTTGACCACATCGCTTTGCTCAAGGCGAATTTGACTGTTAAAGGCTTTCTTGAACACACCGACAGGCACCATCGTTATGCCGTTCTTGGTATAAGGCTTCGCAATGGCAATATTCTGGCCGTTCACCACGGCTGTCATACTGCCAGTCTGCAGACGAAGCTCCGTTAATTCACCATCCGCCGCGGCGGGAAGGACCGGAAAGAGCAGGCTCAGGGCAGTCAGACCGGCTGCAAGCCTGCGGGTCATTTTCTTTTGAAATGGATTCATATTCGTACCCCTATAAATGCTTATTTTTTAGTATTGCAGTGAACTGAACAACACGCTTCATTCGGCAGGCTCCCCGGAGGCTTCAGCCATCGCGGCCTCCAGCATGCTGCCGTCATCCTTGCTCAGCTTCAGTTTGCGCTCAACGATATCCCCGTCCGACTGCATAAGGAGTGTAACGGTCTGTCCAGGCTGAAAACTCTTCATCAGCTCATTGATATCGATGATGGACGTCATCCTTTTCCCGTTGATGCTGTAAAGCTCATCCCCCTCGGCAATCTGCGCCTGCCTTGCTTCCGCTGAAGCGACCCCCTTCACAGAAAGCGGATCATCTGTCGGCAGGCCAACGATGGCTGACCAGCTTTCTTCAAGCTCGAGGCCAAGGCTTGCCCGCCTTACCTCCCCGTATTTAAAAAACTGGTTAATGACATATTTAACTGTGTCCGCCGGGATCGAGAAACCCATATTCTCAATGCCTACTGCTGAAAATTTCATCGTATTAATCCCGACCACCTGTCCTTTCAGGTTGACGAGCGGTCCGCCGCTGTTGCCCGGGTTGATGGCCGTATCCGTCTGAATCAGCTTGTAAGAGGCGTTAACCCCGCGATTCAGCCCGCTCACGACTCCTGTTGTCGCAGAGTTGCGCAGCGAGAAGGAGATCGGTGTGCCGATCGCAATAACCTGCTCCCCGACCTGCAGCTGAGCGGTTGAATCTGCAAACACCGCAGGCTGCAGATTGTTTGCGCTAATCTTGATTACAGCCAGATCGCTGACGGGATCGCTGAATTGTTCCGTAATGCCATAGGTTTTGCCGTCAGATGTGACGACCAGCACCTCGTCCAGCCCGTCAATAACGTGCGCATTCGTAACAATCCACCCGTTATTCTTGATAATGACGCCAGTGCCGTGAGCCAGATTGTAGCGGTCGCCGCCGGAAGAAGTATCCGAAGAAGCCGGTCGGCCGATAATGCCAACCACTGAGGGCGATACCTTTTCTACAACCTGCGGAATCGTACCGGTAGACAATGTATAAGTCCCGCTGGCTCCGTTGTAAGTGCCGCTTGTCCCCAGCGCTTTATTGAGTTCATTCACATTGACATAAATAGAACCTTTGATTTTTTGCGCCTTTAGCGCCTTCTCGCCCGCTGCTGCGGCCTCCGTACCGCTGCTGCCCAGAAATACAACCGCTCCCAGACCTGCAGCAAGCCAAGCATTCCCCTTTATTCTCATCTTCACCTGTTTCCTCTCTTACCCCTGTGTTTTCTCTAAAGCGCACGACTATGTATCCAAGTTTATACTAATCTATTTTACCTCAATGTTCTCCTCAATTTCTTTACGGACACACCTCTGCGAGAGACCATGAATAGATTTGTATAGATAGCATAAAATTACCATGAAATTGACATAAATAACAATTACAATAGTCCTGTTTTTGCAAAAAAGAAAAACCCTGTACAACCCGGACGATGTCCGTTCGAGTATAACAGGGTGACTGTCAATATTATGGGTTCATTCAGCCAAGCTCGGCTGCCTGCAGCGTTTTGCTTCTTTCCGTATCCCGCTCCAGCACAGGCTTCAGGTATTTGCCGGTATAGGAGTCTTCAACCTGCACCAGCTCCTCAGGTGTACCTGTAGCCAAAATGGTGCCGCCTCCGCTGCCGCCTTCCGGCCCCAGGTCGATCAGATAGTCTGCTGTCTTGATGACATCGAGATTATGCTCGATGACCAAAACGGTTTCTCCCGAATCCACCAAGCGGTGCAGCACCTTAAGCAGACGGTCTATATCGTCCACATGCAGCCCCGTAGTCGGCTCATCCAGAATATAAATCGTTCTGCCGGTGCTTCGTCTATAGAGCTCGGAAGCCAGCTTTACCCGCTGCGCCTCGCCGCCGGACAGGGTTGTCGCAGGCTGACCCAGCGTAACATAACCGAGACCGACATCCAGCAGGGTCTGTATTTTACGGTGTATTTTAGGGATATTTTCAAAAAATTTGGTCGCATCCTCGACGGTCATCTCCAGAATATCCGAAATGCTTTTGTTTTTGTATTTCACTTCAAGCGTCTCACGGTTGTACCGTTTGCCCTTGCAGACCTCGCATGGCACATACACATCAGGCAGGAAGTGCATTTCAATTTTGATAATGCCGTCCCCTCTGCATGCTTCACAGCGGCCGCCTTTGGTGTTGAAGCTGAAGCGGCCTTTTTTGTATCCGCGCACCTTCGCTTCATTGGTCTGTGAGAACAGATCACGAATATCATCAAATACTCCGGTGTAGGTCGCCGGATTGGAGCGCGGCGTGCGCCCGATCGGAGACTGGTCGATATCAATCACCTTGTCGAGATGCTCCAGTCCGCGGATTTCCTTGTACTGTCCGGGACGTACCCGCGCTCTGTTCAGGTCACGGGCCAGCGTTTTGTATAAAATCTCGTTAACAAGCGTAGATTTGCCGGAGCCGGATACTCCCGTTACCGCAGAAAATACCCCGAGCGGAATTTTGACGTTGACATTCTTCAAGTTGTTTTGCTTGGCTCCCCGAATTTCCAACCACTTGTCTGACGGCTTGCGCCGTTCCGGACTCACGGGTATGAATTTACGGCCGCTAAGATACTGGCCTGTCAACGAATTCGGATCGTTCATGATTTCTTGCGGCGTGCCCTGTGCAATCACCTGTCCACCGTGGATGCCCGCTCCCGGACCGATATCAATAATGAAATCAGCGGCGAACATCGTATCCTCGTCATGCTCGACGACGATCAGTGTATTGCCGAGGTTCCGCATATGCTCAAGCGTCTGGATCAGCCGGTCATTGTCACGCTGATGAAGTCCGATGCTGGGCTCGTCCAAAATGTACAGCACACCCATCAGGCTTGAACCGATCTGGGTAGCCAGCCGGATACGCTGCGCCTCTCCCCCGGACAGCGTACCGGCCGCGCGGCTCATCGTGAGATAATCCAGCCCTACATTAACCAGAAAGCCCAGGCGGCTGTTGATTTCCTTCAGGATCAGATTGGCGATGGATTGTTCCTTCTCGCTGAGATCCAGATTTTCAAAGAACGTGCGGGCTTCCCCGATGGAAAGGTTGGTGGCATAAGCCATATTCTGATCATTAATGGTTACCGCAAGGCTCTCCTTCTTGAGCCGGTGCCCTTTACAGGTGCCACAGGGCTTTGATCCCATGAACCCTTCGATGAATTCGCGTATCCCTTCGGAAGCCGTTTCACGATAGCGGCGCTCCAGATTGGGGATAATGCCCTCGAAGGCAACGAATGCTTCCTTGCGCTGCCCAAAATCATTTTCGTAAATAAAGCGGACTTTCTCTTGGCCGGAACCATACAGAATAATACTCATCTGCCCTTGGGTCAGCTCGCTGACCGGCACTTCCTGCGGAATGTCGAAATGCTCGCATACGGATTTCAGAAACTGCGGGTAATACGTTGAGGTTCCCCCGCTCCAGGCTTCAAATGCCCCCTTCTCTACACTCCTGCGCGGATCGGGAACGAGCAACTCAGGATCAACGACCATCTTGACGCCGAGACCGTCACAATCAGGACATGCCCCGAACGGGCTGTTGAACGAAAACATGCGGGGGGCAAGCTCTTCAATACTGAAGCCGCAGATCGGGCAGGCAAAATTGGAGCTGAAGCGCAGCTCCTCCTGCCCGATAATGTCGACCAGCAATTGTCCTCCCGACAGCTTCAGCGCTGTTTCGATGGAATCTGCAAGCCGAGCCCGCACATCCTCTTTAACGACGATCCGGTCGACTACCACTTCGATCGTATGTTTCTTGTTTTTCTCCAGCTCGATGGGCTCCGAAAGATCCCTTAGCTCCCCGTCTACCCGAACGCGGACAAAGCCCTGTTTGGCAATATCGGAGAACAGACTTTTGTGCTCCCCTTTA
The DNA here is from genome assembly GCF_042138635.1 of Paenibacillus medicaginis. Classification (NCBI taxonomy): domain Bacteria; kingdom Bacillati; phylum Bacillota; class Bacilli; order Caryophanales; family Paenibacillaceae; genus Paenibacillus; species Paenibacillus medicaginis. Next base: position 19,337 of record NZ_JBHIRY010000045.1, read on the forward strand.
CGGCCGGATATGACCGGGCCAAGAATTTGCAGACGCGTTTTCTCAGGATACTGCATAATCCGGTCCACCATCTGCTCAACCGTCTGGGAGATAATTTCAATGCCGTGCTCCGGACAATGCGGCCGTCCGATCCGTGCAAACAGCAGGCGCAAATAATCATAAATCTCCGTGACGGTGCCCACCGTCGAACGCGGATTGCGGCTTGTCGTCTTCTGGTCAATGGAGATGGCCGGAGACAGTCCGTCGATGGAATCCACATCCGGCTTCTCCATCTGCCCTAAAAACTGGCGGGCATACGCCGACAAGGACTCGACGTAACGCCGTTGCCCCTCTGCGTAGATCGTATCGAAGGCGAGCGATGATTTGCCAGAACCGCTCAGCCCGGTCAGCACGACAAATTTATCGCGCGGAATGGTAACATCGATGTTCTTCAGATTATGTGCCCTTGCACCTTTGATGATGATGCTTTCATTCGCCAAAAGTTTCATCTCCCTTTTATACCTGCACTCGCTGACATCCCAGCGCAGTGATTCCTATTCCGCTTGCAGCTCCAGCAGAGCGTCGCGCAGCTCCGCCGCCCGTTCGAACTGCAGGTTCTTCGCAGCTTCCTTCATCTCCGTCTCCAGGCGCTGGATAAGCGACTGCCGTTCCTTCTTCGACATCTTGCCCGAGGTGCCAGACAGATAATCATTGCGGGTTTCGGCAACCTTCGTCGCTTCGATCACATCCCTTACCTTCTTGCGGATCGTCTGCGGTGTAATGCCATGTTCCTCATTGTATTTGATCTGGATTTCCCGCCGTCTGGCCGTTTCCGTGATGGCCCTGTCCATGGATTCCGTCACCTTGTCCCCGTACATGATGACAAGCCCCTCGCTGTTGCGGGCCGCCCGGCCGATCGTCTGAATCAGGGAACGCTCGGATCGCAGGAAGCCTTCCTTGTCCGCATCCAGGATAGTAACCAGCGACACCTCAGGCAAGTCCAACCCTTCACGCAGCAGGTTGATTCCGACCAGCACGTCGAAGGTGCCAAGCCGCAGATCGCGCAGAATGGCCATCCGTTCCAGCGTTTTGATCTCGGAATGCATGTAGCGGACCTTGATTCCGACCTCCTTCAGATAATCGGTCAAGTCCTCTGACATCTTCTTCGTCAGTGTCGTGACGAGCACTCTTTCATCCTTCTCGACCCGTGTCCGGATTTCTCCGATTAGATCGTCAATCTGCCCTTTGGTCGGACGGACTTCAATTACCGGATCGAGAAGACCGGTAGGCCGGATAATCTGCTCAACCATCGTATTGCATTTCTCCAGCTCATACGGTCCGGGCGTTGCGGATACATAGATGATCTGCTTCACCTTATCTTCAAATTCTTCAAATTTCAGCGGACGGTTATCCAGTGCGGACGGCAGCCGGAAGCCATGCTCTACCAACACCGTTTTCCGGGCCCGGTCCCCGTTGTACATAGCGCGGATCTGGGGCAGCGTCACATGGGATTCATCAATGACGATCAGCATATCATCCGGAAAATAATCCATCAGCGTGTAAGGAGTCGCCCCCTGCTCACGGAACGTCAGCGGACCCGAGTAGTTCTCGATGCCGGAGCAGAAGCCGACCTCCTTCATCATTTCAATGTCATAGCGGGTGCGCTGCTCCAGCCGCTGCGCCTCAAGCAGCTTGCCATCCGCCCGCAATTGGGCGAGACGTTCCTCCAGCTCCCGTTCAATGTTCACCAGCGCTACCCGCATTTTCTCTTCACGGGTAACGAAGTGAGATGCCGGGAAGATGGCCGCATGATCGCGTTCGCCCAGCAGTTCCCCTGTAAGCACGTCAATCTCCGTAATGCGTTCTATTTCATCTCCGAACAGCTCGACCCGGATTGCATGCTCTCCCTGGGATGCCGGAAAAATCTCAATAACATCCCCGCGCACACGGAAAGTGCCCCGCACAAAATTAATGTCATTCCGCTGATACTGGATATCTACCAGTCTGGACAAAATTTCATTGCGGGGCTTCTCCATCCCTACGCGCAGGGACAACAGCAAGCTGCCGTATTCCTCTGGCGAACCGAGGCCGTAAATGCAGGATACGCTTGCCACAATGATGACGTCACGACGCTCAAACAGCGAGCTGGTCGCAGAGTGCCGGAGCTTGTCGATTTCTTCATTAATGCTTGAATCCTTTTCTATATAAGTGTCTGAAGAAGGAATGTACGCTTCAGGCTGGTAATAGTCATAGTAGCTCACAAAATAATCAACAGAGTTGTTCGGGAAAAACTCCTTAAACTCGCTTGCCAGCTGGGCAGCGAGTGTCTTGTTATGCGCAATAACCAACGTTGGCCTTTGCAGCTTGGCAATGGTCTGCGCAATCGTAAATGTTTTCCCTGTTCCTGTAGCGCCGAGAAGCGTCTGATGCTTCTGCCCCTGTCGAACGCCTTCGACCAATTCAAATATCGCTTTGGGTTGGTCGCCCTGGGGAGAAAACTCGGACTGAATTTCAAAAGTCTTATTGCTGACAACAATATCGCTCATTGCCCTGCATCACCCTTATCGTCTAAAATGGAAGCACTGGAAACCGCAAATTTCGATTCAAAACATCTATAGTATTCAAAAACAGACGGTATTTGCCGTTTAAAAACTATAGATGGTTGTTAATATCGTGTGAATACAATCATATTCGAGGTAACGTTCTTCTATGTCGATATTTCCCGAGAAATGATACGGAAAATATATGTTGAATAAGAATGTTTGTTCCCGTACCATTATACATCTTTCGTATATGGGATGCAAACGTAAAGTCTGGATAGGAGTGAAGCATAGTTGGATATCACCATACTTCTTGGGATCGCTGCGGGTCTGGCCGCTTTGATCGGAGGTTTCATGCTGGAGGGAGGTCAGTTCTCCGGGCTGCTGCAGTGGACGGCCGCCCTGATCGTTTTTGGCGGAACGGCCGCGGCTGTCGTGATAAGTTATCCCGCATCCAAGCTGCGTACCATACCGGAGGCGCTGCGCATTGCTTTTGGAAAGGAGCCCTTCGATAAGGGTCAGCTTCTGGAAGATATTGTTGCGATGTCGGCGATCGCACGCCGTTCGGGTGTGCTTGCGCTTGAACGTTCGTCGATGGATCACCCCAACGAATTCCTTCGCGAAGGCATTCAACTGGTGGTTGACGGTACGGATCAGGATCAGTTAATAGAGATTCTGGAAGTTGAGCTTGACGCCGTGGAGCAGAGATATGAAGGCTACGCCAAAATATTTGAGTCCGCCGGTGGATATGCGCCAACAATGGGAATTATCGGTACGGTTATGGGGCTGATCCATGTGCTGGGCAGCCTGACCGAGCCTGCAGAACTGGGCCCTTCCATCGCGTTGGCTTTTACAGCTACGTTGTACGGCGTAGTCAGCGCCAATCTGATCTTTCTGCCTATCGCATCCAAGATTCGGGTACGCGGCGAGGATGAACTGAACGCGCTTGAGATGCTGATGCAGGGAATTATCGCGGTGCAGAACGGCGAGAACCCGCAGCTTGTGCGCAAAAAACTGGAATTCTACCATCGTCCTGACAACAGGGTGAGTCCATCTGCTGAAACCAGGGAGGCCCTGAATGAGAGCACGCGCTAGCCGCCGGCGCCAGCGCCGCGGCCAGGAACACGGAAACAGAGACCGCTGGCTGATCACCTATGCCGATCTGATCACCCTGCTGCTTATATTTTTCGTCATGATGTTTGCCATTAGCCGACTGGATACGACAAAATACGATGATGTCACGCAGGCGCTGCAGAATACGTTTCGTACAGGGGATTCCATTGTTGAGATGGGCTCCGGCCTGACCGGGACAGCGGATGTGAACACAACGCGCAATCCTCCCCCGGATACAGAAAATGAAGGTGCGATTACAGGAAGCGAGGGCAAGGATACACTCAGCCCGCGTGAGCTGGCTTTCAGGAAGCAGGAACAGGAGCTGCAGAACCTGATGGGGGTTATTCAGAAGTATGTGGAGGACAACAATCTTCAGAACCAGATCTTCGTTGCGGATGAGCCGCGCGGGATTTCCATTACACTGAGCGACCGTTTCCTCTTTGATCCGGGACGGGCAGCCCTTAAACCCGGCTCCGCTCCGACCCTGTCCAAGCTCGCCAGCCTGTTCCGCAATCTGGACACACCTGTAAGCATTGAGGGCCATACGGATAATGTTCCGGTCGGAAGCGGTTCTGTCTACCGTGACAACTGGGATCTGTCCGGCGCACGCGCGCTGTCGGTGCTGCGCTTTTTCATTGAACGCGAACAGCTTGACCCGACACATTTCCAATATGCCGGGTATGCCGATACACGCCCCGTAGGGGATAACTCCACCGCCGCCGGACGCCAGAAGAACCGCCGTGTGGAAATTACCGTGCTGCGGCAGCTGCAGCAGTGAGAACATAGAACCTCTGTGTCCTGTCGGTTGTCCGATAGGTACAGAGGTTTTTAAATTTGGCATTCGAGTGATCCCTTCAAACGTGAGCCTGCGGGTTGTGAGATCGTGATTGAGGCAGACTGACTCGGAAAGGCATGGGAAGTGCCAGAGCAGCGGACCACAGCACCCCTATTTAGTCCGAAAAACGACTTCACAGCACACGAGCGGACCGTATAGCCTTTATTTGTCGAAAAACCACCCATTACTGCAAGAATTTACTCCAATAAGGTCCCCTGAGTCCACTTTCGATCGAAATAGGGCCTAATTGGTGGGAATAAGGTCTACTCAGTCCTAAAGCTTGGTGAAGACTTCGCGTAAATTAGCGGATGGCTTAAATAGGAATACGCACGCAGCAGCGGAGAGGACGAAGCGATTCCGGAAAAGCGGCAGCGTTCGCCTTTGGCCCCGAATTTCTTCCTCGAAAATTATCATCTGAAATTTGGGGTCAACAGCGATTGAAGGAATGCTTCGTTCTCGGAGCGCCTCACAACAACCAAAAAGGAGCGCCCAAACGGGTCATGGACCTTTTTGGGCGCTCCTTCAACTTACAAATCCAGGGGATTCTGCGCTCGCCCCGGCAGCTCTTGCCCCGATTCCCTTGCCTTTCTACGGCGGGCGCCAGTGTGCATGGCGATCACCTGATAGATCGAAGCCTGCCGTGCTGGCACCGACCAGTCGGCATCCGCGTCCGGAGCAAGCACCAAGCCCAATTGATGATGGTCTCCCTCATACAGCCCCCGCTGCAGGAACTTGCTCTCCCCCTGCAGATTGCGGATTTCCAGCTTGCAGAACGCCGCATTCATACGGAGAGCCTGATGCAGGTCCTCCCTGGACCGGATGAGCACGCCGTTGACCCGGTAAACCGCTTCTCCTGCGGTAATGCCCAGTTCGTCCGCCGGACTGCCCGGAAGCACCGCCAGGACGCGCAGCCCTACTTCCGGATGAACATACAACGGGCTGAGCCGGCTCTCCCCGTAGCTGTCAAACCAGACCAACGCCTCATGCGCCAGAAAAGAGAAAAGCGCTGCAACAAGCATGATCGGGCTCCACCACGCCGCCAGCAGGCTGAGCGCCAGCAGCACCAGGCTGTACAGGAGCAGCCGTCTGGCCGAACTGGCAGTTTTATGGGCGGGCAGACGTCCGGTCGTCAACCCGCTGAAGCCGATGATTACCGGCAATGCGGCAAGCACATAGCCCGTCTGATCACCGAACAGCGCCGGCCACGGGAGCGTAACCCCCCCTTCCTGCACCGGAACGAGCAGAAGCAGCGGTATCGGCCAATAGTCCTCCATCCTGTAGCCCCCGACCAGCCTGCCGCGCTTGCCTTCAAAATACATCGGCGTTGCCGCCGTTCCACGCTTCCACAGCAGCAGCAATGCTTCTGCCATATGCAGAACAGCGACCAGCACCAGCAGTGCAGGCATGTCCGAACCGCGAATATCAGCCACTGCAGCCCCCAGCCATCCTTCAGGCCGCCAGCTCTCTGCCAGGCCAAGAACAAACTGGATAACACCGAGCAGACCTGCCGCATAAGCGAAGCACAGGTAACGAACCCGCAGCAGCATGAGCAGGCCTGTGCATACCCATAAGCTGATGACAGCCCCTGTTGTGAGGTGAGCTCCTATGAACAATCCAATAAGCGAGACCAGCAAGCCTGCGGCCAATCCAGTCCAGATCGCGCGCCAGGTCTGGGGCAACCAGTCATGCAGCCTCGTATGAAACAACTTTCGTTCCAGCAGCATCTGCCGCCGGTATCCCAGCGCAACGATAATAATCGAAATATAATAAAACGGCTGCGTCAGCAGCTGCAAAAATGCATTCAGTACGTTCCAGCCCCATTGTACAGCCAAATCCAAAAGCCATTCACTCCCTCCCACCTAAAAGAAAGGAGGCTGTTTCCAGCCTCCCCTGCTGCCTTACTTTGAATTCGACGCGCTTGCGGCCATTTCCTTCCGGATCTGTTCAATTCCGCGCTTCAACTGTGTATCGTTTTTCGGATTACGGATATTTTCAACAAGATTAGCCTCAAGCTTGCCGGCCGTTTCCGTATTAATGACTCCGTTAGCGGTCATCCCCGCCTTTTTCTGGAATCCTCTGACGGCTTCTTCCGTCGTTTTGTCGAAATAACCGTCTTCGCGGCCCGGATTATAACCGAGGCCCTTCAGCATAATCTGCGCATTTTTCACATCCGCATTGTTCATGTTGTATTTAAGGGGCTTTTCTTTGCTGAGCGGTGCTACGCTAAAGTATTCAGGCTGGGATACCGTAACATCCGGTGCGATGCCCTTCTTGTGAATCCAGGTGCCGTTAGGCGTCAGCCACTTGGCTATCGTAATTTTGAGCAAGCTTCCGTCGCCCATTTGTTTATCATAGCTCGTCTGGACAGTGCCCTTGCCGAACGAATTTTCACCGATCAGCGTAGCGCCCGCCGACTGCTGCAGCGCACCTGCCAGAATTTCGGAGGCGCTGGCGCTACCTTTATTCATCAGCACAGTGACAGGATAAGGTTTGTTGGAACCCTTGGAAACTTCCTTCTCCCGCTTCTGGTTTTTGTCCTCCACCTGCACAATCGTTTTGCCCTTAGGGACAAACTGCTGCGCAATATCAATCACAACGGAAAGCACACCGCCTGGGTTGTTGCGCACGTCAATGACGAGGCCCTTCATGTTCTGCTTCTCCAGCTTCGCCAGTTCTTCCTTGAACCGGTCGGCCGTATTCAGGGAGAACTGGGTAATCGTGATGACGCCTACTCCATCCTTCTCCATATGGGCGCTCACGGTTTCCAGATCAATATCGTCACGGACTATCGTGTATTCGAGTGAATCGGTCGAACTGGCCCGCTGGACCTTGATTTTCGCCTCGCTGCCTTTCGGTCCGCGGATTTTGGAGACAGCATCATTCAGGTCAAGCCCTTCCAGCGATTCGCCATTCACGGATAAAATAATGTCCTGTGCCCGCAGGCCCGCTTTCTCCGCCGGTGATCCTTTGATCGGAGTGACGATGACAACCTTTCCGTTCTCGGAAGCAACCTCGGCCCCGATCCCACTAAAAGAGCCTTCAATGGATTCTTCGAATTGTGCAGCCGTTTCCTTGCCCATATAGGAGGAATACGGATCATCGAGCGCTCCCATCATACCGTTAATGGCACCATCCACCAGCTTGGTACGATCAACATCCTTATAATACTGCCCCTCGATCAATTCCATCGCGGTTTGAATTTTTTTCATGTCATCCCGTTGAGACACATTGCCTGCAAGGCTGGCCAGCAGACCTTCTCCCGCCTCGCTGCCCGTTCCACCTGAATATCCTGTATAAGCAAAGGTCAACAGGCTGCCCCCTAGCAGTCCGATCACCATTAGCATTACCGCCGTGCTTTTTTTCAACACGAACCGTTCACCCGCCTTTGTATGTTTTTCCATGAAAACCATTCTTATATTATGTCTTATCCCCTGTAAAATAAAACTCTGCTGATCATGCAGCAGCAAAACAAGCAGACCGCTTCCCCATTATCCCCTGATCGGACGGAGATTTCAAATCTGAAAAAAATTCTGTCCCGGCATGCAGGGTCTCAACTTAAAAAATAAACCCTATTTATAACCGATGCGATGTGGTGCATCACGGTATAAATAGGGTTTATTTTCAGACTCATAGCCAAAACCAGTGCTTGACGAAATAAATTAAAGCTTGACCTTGTATGGTTCATGTCCCTGCACGATGCCTTGTACGATTATCCCCTTAGTTCAGGGAGTAGGGGGGCTCTTCTCCCCAGCTTGTCTGTTTTTCTGTTGCCTGATCAAACGGGATAATGATGCAAAGCGCCCGGACAGCGAATGCTGATCTGCCAACCAAACCACTAACCCTCCCTGCCCTCAAGATTTTAACACCCCTTCGGGCACTAATTATTAGGTTGAGCCTAATTTCATAATTTCATATTATAAATAATTCCATGGGTTCACAGGGTTGTTGTTCTCGCGGACCTCGAAATGACAGTGCGGTCCGGTGGAGTTGCCCGTAGAGCCGACTTCCGCTATTTTCTCTCCACGCTTCACCGTCTGGCCTGTCCTAACCTTAATACCGCCATTGCGAATATGGCCGTACAGCGTCCATAAGCCATTGCCATGGTCGATGACAACAGTGTTGCCGTAGCCGCTCCACCATTCCGCCACGATGACGACTCCGCCCTCAGCCGCGTGAATGTCCGTCCCCTGAGGGGCAGCCAGGTCTATCCCGGTATGCATTTTGCCGACCTGCCCGCTGATCGGATGGGTGCGGGGACCGTATCCGGATGACAGGCGGTAGCCGCTGACCGGCATCGCCAAAACTCCGCTTCCCCCCATATAGGAGCTGGCAGCTGCTGTGCTGCCAGACGAACGCCTGACGGCCGCAGCTGCGGCTGCAGCCCTGGCTCTGGCGGCACGCGCCGCTTGTTCAGCCTGCAGCTTATTCTTTTGCTGAAGCAGCGCAGAGCGTTTGCCCGCAATCTGAACGAGCATTTGATCGGATTCCTCCGATATTTCATCAGCTTCAATGATCCGCTCATTATAGCTTGCGATCAGACGCTGCTTTTCCTCTTCCTTGGCGTCAAGCTGCTTCTTCACATCCTGCTTGATCGTATACAAGCTCTTGGCATACACATATTGGGCGTCCAGCTCTTTCTTCTTGCTGACGACAAGCGCCTTGTCCTTCTTATGCTCATCCAGCAGGAACTGGTCCTGATCCACGATCGTCTTGATCGAATCGACCCGGGTAATAAAATCGTTAAAGCTTGTAGATGACAAAAGCACATCCAGATAGGATACGGTGCCATCCGTATACATCAGACGCACACGGCTTTCCAGCGTTTTCTCACGTGCCGCAATCCGGTCGGTCGCCTCCTGGATTTCCCGTTTCGTCTTCCGCAGATTATCTTCCGTATTTTCTATATCCACAGCCACACGGGTTAGTTGCTCGCTCACATCGTTAAGCTGCTCCAGCACAAGCTTCAAATGCTGCATTGTCTTATTCTTGTAGTGCTGAGCTTGCTGTTTCTGGGCAGCAGCATCTTCCTTCTCCTGTTTGGCCGATTGGGACTGGTTGTTCAGTTGGTTCAACTGCTTATTAATATCCGAAATACTGCCGGCTTGCACGTTGCCAGACTGGAAGACCAGTGCAGCCGTAAGGACTGCGGCCATAACAGAGACTGTTTTCTTCAACTTGTACTCCCCATCCTTTGTTCATAGTGATGCCGGGACAAGCCCGCTAAAAATCGACAATGAGTACTACCTGCGTCAGCATCTATAGTCCGCCAGTGGCGGAATTTATACCTTCAAAAATTTGCGAATGGACAGCGTACTGCCCAAAATGCCCACCAGAACACCGAGAATCAGCAGCAAACCGCCAAGCTGAAACCACAGCCCACTCAGCGGCAGCAAACGGAACATAGCCAGTGACAGATCCTGGCTCATGCTGGCTTCCAGACGGCTGTAGCCTATAAAGAGGATGGCTATCGTAACCAGCGACCCAATGGCTCCAAGAAGAGCCCCTTCTATAAAAAACGGCCAGCGGATAAAGAAATTGGTCGCCCCTACAAGCTTCATGATGCCGATCTCGCGCCGCCGCGCCAAAATCGTGACACGAATGGTATTGGAAATCAGGAACACGGACATGAGACCGAGTCCGGCTACAAACACAAATCCCACATTGCGGATCAACCGGGTAATCTTGAACAGCGTTTCCACCGTACCTTCACCGTATCTGACTTTAAGAATCGGCTTCTCCGGATGCTGCTCATTAAGCGCCTCGATCTTCTTGGCTACGCCAGGAACAGTCGTTGGTTCGAGCACCTCAATGACAATTTTGTCCGGCAGCGGGTTATTGTCCTTGTCAAAGCCCTGCAGCATTTCTTCGCCGCCTTCTCCCATATCTGCTTTAAGCTCTTTCAGCCCCTGATCCTTTGGCACGAACTCCGTCTTGCTGACCTCGGGCATGGAGCCGATCTCCTTCATCAGCGTTCCTCTCAGAGAATCCTCTACATTCAGCTCCAGATACACGTTAATACGAACCTGGCTGTCCGCCTCGTCGACAAGTGAATTGACGTTCAGCACAAGCAGCATGAACACACCCAAAATAATAAGCGACACAATTATGGACGTAACGGATGCCACGGACATCCAGCCGTTGCGGAATACGTTCTTGAACCCTTCCCGCATATGCCGCAAGAAGGTGTTAAAAGTCATACCCGTATTCCCCTCTCATCTGGTCTCGCACGATATGGCCGTGTTCAATCGCGATAACACGCCTGCGCATGGAGTTCACGATATCTTTGTTGTGGGTTGCCATAATGATGGTCGTACCGCGAAAATTGATTTCATCCAGCAGCTGCATAATCTCCCATGAAGTCTCCGGATCCAGGTTGCCGGTAGGCTCGTCCGCAATGATGACGGAAGGATTGTTCACGATGGCGCGCGCGATGGCAACCCGTTGCTGCTCACCGCCGGAGAGCTGGGACGGATCACGGTTGATCTTGTTTTTCAAACCAACAAGCTCCAGCACTTCCGGAACCCGCTTGCGGATCAAACGCTTCGGCGCTTCGATAACCTCCATCGCAAAGGCAACATTCTCATATGCCGTCAGCTTCGGCAGCAGCCGGAAATCCTGGAATATAACGCCGATGTTCCGGCGCACGTAAGGAATTTTGCGCGGCTTCAGCTTGCCGATGTTAAACCCGTTAACAGAAATCTGGCCCTTGGTAGGCACTTCTTCTCTATAGACAAGCTTCATAAACGTCGACTTGCCCGCACCGGACGGACCGACGAGATATACAAATTCATTGCGGTCAATTTTGACCGATACTCCCTGAAGCGCGTGGGTTCCATTAGGATAGGTCTTCCACACGTCCTGCATTTCAATCACTTCATCACTTCCCGCTTTCCCGCTGTATATTTACGCACTGTTAGTTTAACTATGAAGAGACATTAACCGCTATATAAGCACCTAACCCTTATTATTTCGACAGCATTCCTATAAAACCTTCGCGAAACGCTGAAATTTATCAAACTAAGTTTTATTGTAACAAATTTGTTACCTGTTGAGTAGACGGGATTTTGCCGTATTTTGCATATTTCGTGACATGTGATTTTTACAGAACTCTCACATATACATAGAACTAAAAAACCTTCCGGCCAGGCCCGGATATGTACATGATGGGAGACCTGTGTATGAAAAAAACACATTACTTTGTGATTGTTGTTCTATCTGTTATATTGGCAGGTTCCCTGGTCTATGGTGGGCTTCATTTATACGCCGACCGGAATATCGTGCCGGAAGGGGTTACGGTGGGAGGACACAGCGTCGGCGGCATGAAGCTGGATGAAGCGGCGGCACGCATTCGTTCAGACCTGCAGGAGCTGGAGCGCATTCCGCTCGTGCTTACCGATCAGGAGACAAAGGCCCCGGATGTGCGGATAACGCTGGGTGAAGCGGGTGTGTCCTACCATTCCGATCGTTTCCTGCAAGCTTTGGAAGGATTAAAGCAAGGAAATCTGCTGCAGCGGGTTCAGGCCCGCGTCTCCTTCCCCGACTTCTGGGATATTGAAGCACGGCGCAGACCGGAGGTATTGGAAAAGAGATTGAACGCCGAATGGGAAAAGGCGCGTTACGGGAAGTCTGTTAATGCTGTCCGCCGGATTGAAGCCGATGATACCGTGAAATACATCCCTGAGGTATCGGTCTACCGGATTCAATGGAAGGAGCTGCACGCCAGGCTGGACGAGTCGCTGCCATCCGACTTTTCCGTGCTGCAGCCAACAGACTCCAGCGGTATAAAGCTCACGATTCCTATAGCCATCCAAGAGCCTGCTGCAACGATAGAAAGCCTGAAAAAGGAAGGCATTGAGCGGCGGATTGCCCGGTTCTCGACCAACCTCCGTGGCAGTTCAGCAGGGCGGATATACAATGTAGCAGCGGCGGCAAAAGCTGTTGACGGTATGATCCTTGAGCCGGACGGCATCTTCGATTACGGAAAAGTCATCGCCACGGCGGAAAGCAAATACGGGTTCCGGGAAGCCCCCGTCATCGTCAACGGACAACTGCAGCCCGGCATCGGCGGCGGCATTTGCCAGGTGTCCAGCACGGTGTACAATGCGGCTCTGCGTACAGGACTTGAAATTGTGGAACGCCGCAACCACTCCCTGCCTGTCAGCTATCTGCCCAAAGGACTGGATGCCACCTACGCCACCGGCTCCATTAACTTCCGCTTCAGAAACAACACGGGCAAACACCTGCTGCTGCGGGCGGGCGTCCGGAATGGAGTGCTGACCGTCAAGTTTTTCGGCTCCTTCCCTCCCAATGTCTCCTACCGGCTCGAGTCGCGGACCATTGAGGTGCTGAGCCCGCCGGTAAGTTATGTAAACAGTGGTCTTCCGGGCAGCGGGCAGCAGCTGGTCCAGGCGGGCAAGCCCGGTTATGTTGTCGATACATACCGGATAAAGCTGATTGATGGAAAACCTGTCGAGAAGGTCCGGATATCACATGACACCTATAAGGCGCAAAAACGCATCTTCGCTGTTGGCAACGGATATGGAAAGTCTGCCCCCAATCCCGGGAGAAAACAGCCGTCCGGCGCCCCTCTGATCGAGGATGGGGTGAGTGGCAGAGCAGCGAATTGAGCGACAAGAAAGCCGGGTCTTCGAGACCCGGCTTTCGTTATGCCTTTTCAAAATATCTTTTCAAACTGGAACAGCATATCCTTGCTTTAATGGCCGGTTTTACTGATCAATACTGCTATCCGTGTCCTCCGTAGTTGCCGGTGGAATTACAATATTATCATTTTCGCTGTAAGTATCATCGATAACGCTTCCTGTGTTTTCATCAGGAGCTATGATATTGTCCGTATCGTCCATCGTATATCCGGAAGCTGCATCCAGCAGCACTACCGCCTCAGCGCGTGTCAATGGCTTCTCGGGCTTAAAGCTGCCGTCCGGATATCCGTTCATGTATCCCTGCCCGATCACCGCCGCTACACTGCCTTTGCTCCAGGATGCGATCTCATCATAGTCGGAGAAACCACTCAGGGAGCTTGCCGGACGTGGTGTCAGGCCATTAACCTTGGCAATAATCGCGGCAGCCTCCTGGCGCGTCACCTTTTCATTTGGACGGATCGTGCCGTCAGAATAACCGCTGAGGTAACCTGACTGCGCGGCGGACATCATGGCGTTATATGCCCAACTGCCTGCAGAGAGATCGGAAAAGGTGGAGCCCCCTCCATACGTCGAAACCGTTACCGACGAGGCGGGCGGAATAAGGGTGCGGTTAATAAGTGAAATAAATTCGGCACGCGTAATACTTGCATCCGGTTTTACCTTGCCGTCTTTGTAGCCGCCAAGGTATCCCGCCGCCACCCAACGCTTGACCTGATCCCCGGCCCAGTGTGTGCTCAGGTTTTCGGTTGCTGCGGAAGCGCTGCTGAATGCGCTCAGCATCAGTCCAACTCCCAGCGCCCCTGTCAATACTTTGCGAAAATGCTTTCCCATTCCTTTTACATCCTCCTTTTAACTTGTTTCTCCAGCAAGGAAGAGCATCCATTTTGCAGCACAGATCCGGATATATTGTCATTATTCGAAAATGAATGCCTTAATCCTTTTTAAACCAATTTAGCAGGTTTCCAATCTCTGAAAACCCTTTATTCTGAAAATGATTCGATCATACCATTCCCGGGAACTGGCTAAAATCCAAATAGATACCGGGACTTAAGAAGCTATTTTCAACCTCGCTGAACCCTGATAAAACCACGTAATCTTCTTTTTTCATTGAGTTTACTCAGGTTTCAGTTTTCGTATTTGCGCAAATCAATGCTCTGTTAAAATTCGAATCCTATCGGGACACAGCCCATGAAATCCGCTAAAATAGTCCTTGCAAACGCTTATCATTTTGACAAAATAACCTTTATTTTGAGGAGGATCAACATTAATGGCGCTGATTGAATGCCGATTTTACTCGGAAACGCTTGGGCTGAGCACATCCATGACAGTCATTCTGCCGCAGCAGACCCGCTCGCAGATCGGACTGCAAAATACGGAGGGGCTCGGACCCCATCCCACCCTTTATTTGCTGCATGGTCTATCGGACGATGATTCCATCTGGCTGCGCCGCACCTCCATTGAAAGGTATGTCGCCTCGCTCGGGATTGCGGTCGTCATGCCTCAGGTCCATCGGAGCTTCTACACGGATACAGCTGAGGGTGGCGCTTACTGGACGTTCATCAGCGAAGAGCTGCCTCAACTCGCCCGCTCTTTCTTTCCCCTCTCCAGCAAGCGGGAGGACAACTTTGTGGCAGGTCTGTCCATGGGCGGATACGGTGCGTTCAAGCTTGCACTGCGGCATCCGGACAAGTTTGCGGCGGCGGCCAGCCTGTCAGGGGCTCTGGATTTGCAGAAAATGCGGACCTCACCACAGCTGAGCGTCATGGAGGCCGCGGAATGGGACCGGATCTTCAGCAAGGCCCCCATCCAGGGCACGGACAACGATCTGTTTGAACTGCTGACTCGCCTTGACCGGGCTGAGGGCGAGAAGCCGCTGCTCTACCAGTGCTGCGGAACGGAGGACTTTTTGTATCAGGAAAATTTGAATTTCCGGGACGCCTGCAGAAAGACAAGTATTGAGTTTACTTATGAAGAGGGCCCGGGGGAGCATGAATGGGGCTATTGGGATACCAAAATACAGGATGTGCTGGCATGGCTGCCTTTGAACCGCAAATAGACCAGGATGCCTGCAAAAAGTCGAGACATATGTGACTAATTTTTTGTCGAACTGCGCGAAATATGGGGAACCCTTTCTCGTAAAGGGCTTCCTTTTTTTTGCTCACAAACGAACATACATTATCAAAACGAAACAATAATCAGAAATAAACTGTTGATTAGTAATCAATTCAAGCTTATATTCATACATAAAGAAATGAAACAAGGAATATCTGTTTCGTTTAGAAATCGAAAGGAAAGGAATCTGTCCATGAAAAGTATGGATGAACAGGCTCAACCGCCGCTCGACACCATTGACCGCAAAATTATCTCCATTCTGCACCAAAATGCCCGCATCTCCTATACAGACCTCGCCAAGGAAATCGGCCTTTCCCGTGTAGCCGTGCAGACCCGCATTCAGACCTTGATGGATAACGGTGTCATTGAGCGTTTTACCGCCGTCATTAATCCGGAGAAGATCGGCATTTCGGTGTCGGCTTTTTTTAACGTTGAAGTGGAGCCGAAGCATCTGCAGCAGGTAGCGGAAATTCTCGCCGAGGAGCCTGCGGTCACAAGCCTGTACCACATGACAGGCCCAAGCAAGCTGCATATGCACGGCTTATTCGCCAATCATCAGGAAATGGAGCTTTTTCTGAAGGAAAAGCTGTACCCCCTGCCAGGCATAACCGGAGTGGATTGCCAGGTGCTGATTCAGCGCTATAAGAGCCGTATGGGCATGCGCTTATAAACTGAACAAGGAAGGAATCTGAAAAATCATGAAACCATCAGGAAAAACCTACTGGAATCTGTCAGCCGCCATGATCCGCACCGGCATTCTCGGTTACGGCGGCGGACCCTCGGTCATTCCACTGATCCGTTATGAAGCAGTCACCCGCTACAAATGGCTGGCGGACGATGAATTCGGAGAGACCCTGGCGATTGCCAACGCCCTGCCCGGGCCGATCGCCACGAAGATGGCAGCCTACCTCGGTTACCAGCAAAAAGGAGTGCCCGGTGCTATCATTGCGGTTCTTGCGCATATTTTACCAAGCTCCATTGCCATGGTTGCACTGCTGTCAGCCGTTCAGTTCCTGAGCACCTCGAAAGTCGTGGCAGGCATGATTGCGGCAGTCACCCCGGTCGTGGCGGTGATGCTCGGGACGATGGCTTACGAATTCGGGGAAAAGGCTGTCAAGGGGCTGGGCAAATATGTGGGGGTGGCCTTTTTTATCACTTCCCTGCTGCTGCTTCAGGTGATTGAAATTCATCCGGCCATTGTAATCGTCCTGTTTCTTGCTTATGGTGCCGTGCATTTCCGGCTGCTGGCGAAGCTGAAGGCCCGCCGCAACGAGAGGGAGGATGCCCAATGATGGAATGGCTGCAGCTGCTGCTCGGATTTTTTATGGCCAACGTCCTGGGATATGGCGGAGGACCCGCTTCCATTCCATTGATGTATGAGGAAATCGTGCCCCGCTATCATTGGCTTGATGATCAGGCATTTTCTAATATGCTGGCGCTCGGCAACGCCCTGCCCGGGCCGATTGCCACCAAAATCGCCGCCTTTGTCGGTTATGACGTGTCTGGCTGGTTCGGCGGATTTATCGCACTGGCCGCCACCATCGTCCCTTCGGCGGCCGCGCTCATCGTCCTGCTGCGCGTCATGGCCAAGTACCGGCAGTCCCCCGTCGTCAAAGGCATGACGCTGCTCGTGCAGCCCGTCATCGCAGTGATGATGGCCGTGCTTACCTGGCAGATGGGCGCCACCTCGTTTGCTTCCATCGGCATTTGGCAGTCGCTCGGCATCGCGGCCGTGGCTTTCTGGGCCATGAATCTGCGCAAGATCCATCCTGCGCTGGTGATTGTAGCCGCATTCTTATACGGCGGTCTGGTGCTGTCGCATATGATTTAGTTTGAAGCCGTCATGCTCTGGACTGACGTCGGTGCTCTAGGCCGAGATCGTGACTGGGCTGACGTCGGTGCTCTAGGCTGAGACCGTGACTGGGCTGACGTCGGTGCTCTAGGCCGAGACCATGCCCCGGGCTGAGGCATGCTCTTAACCTGAAGATATAGGCTAGCTCGGGAGCTGAAGCAAAGATGCCTGCGGACCTCATGACCCTTATTTGTGAACTTTTGAACTCCCAGACAGGGTTCGCGGACCGTAGAGACCTTATTAGCGGAAAAGGACCTCTGTAGAGCGGATTTTAGCTTGAATAGCTGCATCTCTGTCCGCTTGAGACGAAAACAAGCCTGATTTCGCCATATTAAAGGCTTTCCTGTCTGCAAAGATTCCCCATCTTCTGTCCAGATGACCAAAACTAGTCCTGCTTCAACATAAAAAACCTTGAAGTTATTTATCAAACGCATCGAAAAACAGCAACTTTGAACGATATTTCATACAATAACCTGAGGGTGAACGCTATCGCGCTCCCTTTTGTACGTTTTTTCGTACAAAAGTATGGGAATGGACACTTTTGTGCCAACTTTTGGTAGAGTAAAGGGCTGGGTTTGCCAACCCCTCCTCATCAAACCGTACGTGCGGTTTTCCCGCATACGGCTTT
>NZ_JBHIRY010000046.1:0-33000 GCF_042138635.1 Paenibacillus medicaginis
GGCAGAGCAAGACTTCAAACGCACAACACACCATTTTCATCTTTGGTGGTGGTCGTCAGACCATGTTAGTTTTGAACTTGTATTTGAAATATAGATGATTTCTTTGTTACCAACAATATATATAGATAAATTTAATAAAAAAGGGTATTTGCTTTAACTTCGTGGTTACATTGTTTCGTTAAAGTTTGAGATAGCGCATCAGCGTTCCAGTAAATAGCTAAGTTCATATGAGGGGGAAAAGTATCGTGGGTAACAAATGGATGAAAAAAGCAGGTATTGCCTTCAGCGCGCTGGCCTTAATGACGGTCACGGCATGCGGAGGTCAATCACAGACTGCGGCAGGCGAGGAGCAGGGGAAAATTAACACATCATCTGCTCAAGCTCAAGAGCTTACCGTTTATCTGAATGATTTTGATGCTGTGATCGGCGACATGTTTGAGAAAAAAACAGGCATTAAGCTCAATATCGTTTCCGGGAACGGAGCCGAGATCATGTCCAGGGTTGAAGCGGAAAAATCCAATCCGCAATGGGATGTGGTCTGGATCGATGCCATGCCTTCGATTTATGGGCTTGACGCCAACGGACAGCTGCTGCAGGACTGGACTCCCGATAATGCTGCAGGCTTGAAGGAAGCGTACAAAACCGTTATCCCGAAAGATGGCGCTTATTACCCGACAGGCGCACACGCTGCCGGAATTATTGTATATAACAAGGACAAGGTGTCTGAGGAGCAAGCTCCCAAGACATGGGAAGATCTGAAAAAAGACGCATTCAAAGGGCGTGTCGGTATGGCCGATCCGGCTGTAGCAGCACCGGCTTACCCGTTCGTGTCCTGGTTTTTCAATCAACAGGGCATGGAAGGCGGACAAGCCTATTTCGACAGCCTGATGAAGCAAGGACTACACGTATATCCGAAAAATCCGCAGGTGGTTCAGGCCATGACTTCAGGAGAGATTGATGTAGCAGCACTGCAAGAATCGAATGCGTACAGTATGCTGGCGGATGGAGAGCCGGTGAAGTTGGTATGGCCCGCGGAAGGGGCGCCTGCCTCGGTAAGGGTGGCTGCTATTCAGAAGGATTCCGATCAGATCGAAGCAGCCAAGGAATTCGTTAACTTCCTGCTTGATCCGGAGGTTCAGCAGCAACTGGTGGATGAAGGAGACGAAAGCTTTTTCGAGCCTTCCGCAGAGGGAGCCAAGCCCAAGCCGGAACGTGATCCGAATGCCAAGCTGAATATTGCCGATGCTGCCTGGGCAAGCGAACATGAAGCTGAAATCAAGCAATGGTTTGCCGACCAGTCTGTCCAGTAAGCGATAATGAAAGGTTTGAGTGTGAACCGGCTGGGCTGGGCAGTCAGCCTGTTATTAGCCATTTTGGTTCTGTTTCCCTTGGGAGCGGTTATCATCCAGGTGCTGCTCCCTGGCATCTTTTTTGGTGATCTGAATTTCGGAGATATCTCGCTGCTGGGGGATGTATTCACCCGGCCCTTGTGGCGAAAGTCGCTGGAGAATTCGCTTCTGCTCGGCATCGGGACTGCATGTTTCGGTACGCTGCTAGGTACGGTGCTGGCAATGGCGCGTACCCGCTGGCGGTTTCCGGGTGCGGGGCTGCTGGATGCCACTGCCTGGATATTGCTCATTATGCCGTCCTTTATTCTTGCCCAGGGATGGATTATGTTCTCTGCAGGCAACGGACTGGCGGTTTCCGTGCTCGGCTGGGAGTGGGTGACGAGAGCTGTTTTTTCACCGGCAGGCCTGATCACAGTGATGACCTTAAGCAAATTCCCGCTCGCTTATCTCACGGTACGTGCGGCGATGGAATGGAAAATGGAGATGCTGTCCGATGCCGCGAGATTATGCGGGGCTTCTCCTTTCCGGGTATGGAGAACGATCCAGGCGCCGCTGCTGCTGCCTTCCATTTGCTCGGGAGCTGCGCTTGTTTTTATGGACACCATCGGAGATTTCGGACTTCCATCGGCGATAGCTGTCGTCTATAAGTTTCCGACACTGCCTTACTCTATTTACTCTGCCATTTATACGTCACCAATCCGTTTTGATATGGCAGGTGTGCTTTCCCTGTATCTGGTGGTGATCATTGCGGCGGCGATGGCTCTGCAGTTTTATGTGCTGCGCAGGGCTCGATATGATATTTTATCCGGCCGTGCAGTGCCTTCCATAGCGACAACGGCTGGCCATTACCGGTGGCTGCTCGCGGGCGGAACTCTGCTCTTTGCTCTGATCGTGCTCGGGATTCCTATCGGCTCAAGCTTTGTCATGTCACTGCTGCGTGTTCAGACCGACGGGTTGTCCGGCGGGAATCTTACGCTCGATAACTATCTGGAATTGTTCAAGCAGGGTGCAGCCTTGTTCCCTGGGCTTGGCAGGTCGCTCTTGATTGCAGGAGCTGCAGCCTTATTCGGTCTGCTCATCGGACTGGCGGCAAGCTTTGTGCTCGCTTATTCCAGATTCCGCTTTAAACGGCTCATCGAAACGGCATCACTGGTTACCTTCGCCGTTCCGGGGGTTGTGCTCGGGATCGGCTACATATTCGTCTGGAACCAGAAATGGCTGGAGCCGCTTGGACTCCGGTTATACGGCCAACCGGCGATACTGGTTTTGGCAGCGATCGCGGGCGCGATTCCCATTATTACCAGGGTGATGAGCGGGGCTATGGCCAAAGTGCCGCAAAGTCTGCTCAATGCGGCACAAATGCAGGGAGCATCGCTGCTGAGCCGGGTGAGGATGATTCTGATTCCGCTCGTGCGTGGAGCGCTCGTATCTGCTGGCCTTGCGGCATTTGGCTCAAGTGTGTTCGATCTGGCGGTGAACTCGATTCTGTTTCCGCCCAATTTTCAAACACTGCCTGTCGCCATTGACGATGCCTTTGAGGACATGCGCTTTGGCTACGCAGCCGCAGCTACGATCACCAGCGGGGGCATCATCGTATGTATCATGATCATAGCCGAACGTATTTTTTATAGAAAAGGGGCGAAGAAATAAATATGCAAACATCAGCTGCCCAAACCACAAGTCCACTGCTTGAGGTCAGCAATATGGTTAAACGATACGGGGAGGTCAAAGCATTAAACGGAGTCAGCCTTGATCTGAAGGAGGGAGAGATCATCAGTGTGCTCGGCCCTTCAGGCTGCGGAAAATCAACACTGCTGCAGCTGGTGGCAGGGCTTGCCCAGCCGGATGAAGGCGAGATTCGGCTGCTCGGGCAGAAGATTGCTTCTTCTACCAAAATGGTTCCGCCGGAGAAGCGCGGCGTGAATATGGTTTTTCAGGATTATGCGCTGTGGCCGCATATGAATGTGTACGACAATGTCGCCTACGGATTGAAGCAAAAGCGGCTTGGCACCGACGCCATCAGGAAAAAGGTTCAGGAAGCGCTTGAGCTGCTTCATCTCGAAGGCTTTGAACACCGCTTGCCTCCCCAGCTGTCGGGTGGACAGCAGCAGCGTGTCGCCATCGCCCGCGCGCTGGTGACCGAACCGCGCTTGATGCTCCTGGATGAGCCGCTGTCCAATCTGGACATGAGGCTGCGTATTGAAATGCGCTCGGAAATGGCCGTTTTGTTCCGGCGGCTGAAAATGAGCGTATTTCATGTGACACATGATCCGGAGGAAGCGTTCGCCATGGCGGACCGTCTGCTCATTATGCGCAGCGGTGCAATCGATCAGTTTGCTTCCCCGATCGAATGTTATAATCGTCCGGCCAGCAGGCAGGCCGCTTCGCTGCTGGGCGCGATCAATCACCTGTCCGGCGAATTCGTAGCAGCTCCAGAGGGCCTGGCGCTCAAGACGCCGGCCGGGATACTGCATGGAGTTCATTGTGAGCCCGAAAATGCTCCCAGGGCAGGAATGGCAGGCGAGGTCCGCTTTCGTCCCGAAGCACTGACTGTATTTTCTGTACCCACAGCCAATGAGTCGCAAATGGTAAATTCGCATGACTTACCCAATCACAGTTTGCTTGAAGCACGGGTCATTCACTGTACGTTCGAGGGCAGCAACTGGAGATCTTTGCTGGAGTGCGGGGAAGGCAGCCGGCTGTATATGCTGAGCGGAGAACCGCTGCAGCCGGGCGCTTCGGTCAGCTTGAGATTGCCTCGTGAAGCCGCGCTTCTATATGCGACTTGATCATAGATTAAAGCAGAAAGGCCGTAGATAATTTGTTGAATTCAACGGAAAACACTGGCCGCCTTTTGGTCATTTCAGATATCCACGGGCACAAGCACGGATTGTCTTTACTGCTGTCCGAAGCTGCATATAACCCCCGTGAAGACCGCCTTATTCTGGGCGGAGATTACATTAATGACACACCTGACACCTGGGGCACGCTTGAGACCATACAGGCGCTGGTGCAGGGCGGCGCGCAGGCCATCCTTGGCAATAAGGAGACCAAGCTGATGAATCAGCCAAAAGAGAAGACCAAAGCTGTTCGGGCCCTGATCGATTGGCTGCATACTCTTCCGGCTTACATAGAGGAGGAGGGTTTTCTCTTTGTGCATGCCGGATTCCGGCCAGGGGTGCCGCTTGAAGACCAGACGCTTAAAGATATGACCGAGATCCGGGAGGAATTCTGGGGAGAGAGTGATTCAGTCGATGATCAGCCGGGTACGGTCATCTTCGGTCATACACCGACGTTCCGGATGGGGGCAAGTCCCGGGGAGCTATGGCGGGCAAAGCGGAAAATCGGCATCGATACGGGTGCCAAGCATGGCTGCCGGCTGACACTGCTTGATGTGCATGCCCAAATGACTTATTCCTGCTCGACAGCTCTGGATAGCATGTATCAGGATATTCGCATACAAAATTTGAATATACTGAAATGAACAGATTTACGGAAATCAG
This sequence comes from Paenibacillus medicaginis, assembly GCF_042138635.1. Classification (NCBI taxonomy): domain Bacteria; kingdom Bacillati; phylum Bacillota; class Bacilli; order Caryophanales; family Paenibacillaceae; genus Paenibacillus; species Paenibacillus medicaginis. Next base: position 4,853 of record NZ_JBHIRY010000046.1, read on the forward strand.
GATTTGAGAAAAAATGGGCGAACTGTCAACGCGGAAGAAAGCGTTGTGGTTCGCCCATGATTTTATTGTTTTTTTAATGTAACTTTAAAGACATCTCCCGCATTGCCGACAAATACGATCAGACCGCCTTTTGGAAGGGTCACGGAATGCTCAGAACTTACTCTTGATAAGTGTACAACCGTTCCGTTTTCATCATAGACGGCGAAGCCGCCGCTTTTTGAAAAGTCAACAATCATTGTCTTATTCGCAGTGCTTTCGTCTATTTTAAACCATTGAGCAAATCCATTAGATGGTACTGTATATTGGGATGTTTCCGCAGCAGGCAGCGGTTTAATAGCATCCTCACGAATAAAGTGTTGATCACCAGACTGCAAGTACTCCGAGTTATCCTTTTTGTAAAAATTCAAATCAAATGTATCTCTCCCGTTCATCACAGGTATTTCGACGGCATTGACAGCGTGGTTTTCATCTACAATTCTAGTACCGCTGGCATAACCTGTATCAACAGCTATATTTTTTATTAAAATTGCTGTAGGCACCAAATAAAATAGTGAATTTATTTTTTCATCCAGAGCATAGTATTTCTTATTATTTCTATCTCCCCATGCCTTTTTCACAGAATCATTTACAGGGTTATCGTCCAGCTTTTGATATTCATAATACACCGCTTCCGTTTGACCCAAACCAGGGAAGTCCAAAAGCACATTCGCTTTGATATAGGTTTTTCCATTAGTCTGTTTCTCAAAGCTTACTTCAGCACTGCCGTCACTGCTGGTGAAGCGGCTGTTGCCTGTATACACATATTTCTGGGCTGGTATCATTTCACTCATCAGACCAGGCAACTCAAACTCCCCGTTTTGAATATTCACATGTATGGTTGCACCAACGGTTCCGTATAAGCCTGAATTAGCGGCCAAATCTGCGGGCATATCCACTTTTACAGGAGGTATAGCTGTTTTTGGAGGAGTGATATCTTTAATAATGCCTTTCTCCTTTAAAACCTCCTGCAAAATATTAGAAGCAAATATCGTATCATAAATTGAAGATCCGCCGGAAGAAATGACTGCCATTGACAAATGATGCTCGGGTAAGGAAATCAGGGCAGAGTGGTACATTATGGTATCCCCGCCTTTGTTTAAAGCAGTGATGCCATAATCGCTGAACGGAGCCAATTCGACCGCATCCCAGCCGAGCCCGTAATTATAAATATTTCTCTCTTCTGGAACCCAGATTCCTTTCCGGTATTCGGGACTTTCCATGGCAGCTGCCGATTGCTTGGATAAAATATCCGGCTTCTGGCCCATTAAGACTTCAGAAAATTTGGTCAACTCTTCTGCTGTAGAGTAAAGACCGCCTGTTCCGAGAATATTGGGATTTTCAACAGGCAGGGGCCCCTCAATTCCAGGAAAATATGTTTTGGCCAGCTGCTGTCTGTCAAATGAATCAAGCGGTGTTTTTGTGAAATTTAAATTCAACGGTTTACTGATATGGGTCGCAAGGAATTCGCTGTATGTCAACCCACTCACACGTTCAACCAGAAGTTCCAGCAGCTGAAATCCGTCATTGGTGTAAACGGAGTATTCACCAGGGTTCGATTTCAAACGCTCAGACTGCAGCTTTTCCAATAGCTCATCATGCTTTTCTGTGGCATTGTCATCGAATAACATGCTGTTTTTATAATGGGAACCATAAAGACCTGACGAGTGATTGAGCAGCATCCGCGGTGTGATTTGCTTGTATCTTTCATCCGCCATTTTAAAATCCTTGATATAGGTCGTAAGCGGCTGATCAATATCGACCTTACCGGCATCAACCAGCATCATCGTTGCGGCAGCTGAATACATTTTGCTGACTGAACCAATGGCATACATCGTATCTTTATTAATGGAATCATCGGCTTCCTTCCCATTCACTCCTGCGCTATCGGATAAGGTAATTGCACCGTTATCCAGAATGGCATATTGAACGGAACTAACCCCATAATCGGATATTAGTGCCGAAGCCAGCTTGCGGGCTTTCTCTGCAACCGTATCATCATTGCCTTCGGCCGAAGCCCCGGAAGCCCAGGGCACCTGCAGCAGCACAAGCATTATAGCGATAAGTGTAATCCCTATTTTTTTCAATTTCTTTTTCCTCCTTGTATGCTCTAAATGAATAGCTGTTTTCAGCATACATTCAACAAGGAGCAGGAAGGGCAAGAAGACCCTCAAATGCAAAAAACAATCCCCAAACGACAGAAGGCTTAGGGATTGTTCGTATGAAAAGGCAGTACAACCATGTTATTAAATACTTTATTTTTCGTCTCAATCGTCATGTTCCCGCCGTACTTCTCGCATATTCTTGAAATATTGGTTAAGCCAAGTCCATGAAATTCCGGATTGGGTTTCTGGCTGTACAATGATACGTCCTCTTTTTCCACATGATTGAGAATGTGAAGGAAGAGGGCGGATTCATTAGAATGGATTTTAATAAGCATATACCTGTCATCCGCGATCTTGATCTTTTTGGATGCTTCTATCGCATTATCCAGCATGTTGCCCAAAACGACACATAAGTCGTACCGTTCAATATGAATGTCTTTCATGGCTAGACTGAGTTTTGTATCTATTTTAATGCCGTTTGCCTGTCCGATATTCAGCGTATTCGTAACCAGGGCGTCGATCACCAGGTTGCCAGTATTTACTCTATGATAGGCGTCTTCAATTTTATTTAATGTAACTCTTATGTGTTCACGCGCCTGTTCGAGCTCGTTTCTTGTGATACATTCCTCGATATACAAAAACTGCTGGTTCGTATCATGAACGATTCTTTTAATGTTTTTGAAGCTGTGCACCGTTTTTTCATAGTTGGCATCCTGATAGTCCATCTGATTTTGCAGTTGGGCATTCTGATGAATCAATTGGAATTTTTCAACAATATTATCGAAGATATAGACAATGAACACATTCAATAACAGAAGTCCAAAGATGGATATGAAATAATATATGTTTTTTTCACTATACATAGACATAACATTGCCCTGGACTATGCTCACCACCGGCACAATCAGGAATAACAGATAGTAGCGGGTATGGATCGGGAAGCTTTTTTGTTTGGCAACCAGCCGTATGATCTGAATGAGGGGAAACATGAGCATACAGCTGAGCAGCATAATTTTGGAAAACAGAAATTGTGCATTGTTCATGTTATGCAGACTATTGAGATCAAATGTCTCCACATCATACAGAATGTAAGTAGATATATAATTAACCAGAGTAAGCAAAACGGCGTAAAGTGTTGAGAAAATGATCTTTAATTTTAAATCCACATGATAAGCATGAGCCAGACTGAAGATCACAACTAATGCACTAAGGGAAGAGACCAGAGCAGGCAGCTCGGCACATAAATATAGAAAATCCAATACCCAAAATATAAGCAAATAAACCATACTGTTGGCCTTCTTGGTGGACTTGCTCAAAACCGAGTTAAAATAAAAATTCAGCTGCAAGCACATGACGAGTGAAACAACAAAATTAAGCAGCAATAATCTATAATCCATCATATCAACTCATCTCAGTGACCATAAATTTGGTATAGGTATCTTTTACTTCTTTTATTTTCGAGCGCCCAATGGGCAATTCCATACCATTTGACATGAATACCTTGCCTCCGGCAAATTTTTTCACATGAAGCAGATTGATAATAATGGACCGATGAATTTGCAGGAAATGAAAATCCTTGAGAGCTGATGCATAGTTCGAAATAATGCCTTTGCTCTCATAGGTTTGATTCCGGGTCACAAAATGCAATTTATTTTTAATCGTTAAGCTTTTGGCAGCTTCAATGGCAATAATGTCATGATGCTTCAATATCACTTCTTCATAAGCCGACTTAATAACTATAAATTTGGGATCCTGAGCTTGAAAATACTGATGCAGCTTTACTATTTTTTCTTCAAAAATATGGGGTGCTACCGGTTTGATTAAATACTGGTATGTCACTACATCAAAGCTTTCCAGCATGTACTCCGGGTAACTGGTCAAAAAAATAATTTGCTCATCAACGTTCTTCAAGCTTCTTATTTTTCTGGCAGTTTGAATGCCGTTGATGCCGTTCATTTCAACATCCAATATTAAGATATGGAAGGAGGGATTATGGTTCTCATAATAGGCTGCCAGTTCTTCTCCGGAACTGAACATTTCAATGTCAAAGTTTAAATTTGTCTTGACCGATAAAGCGATCAGCATATCTTTCACAAGCTCTCTTTGCTGCTGCTCATCATCGCATATAGCCACTTTATACATAAATCAGGTTACCTTTCCAAGGCTGTTTTTAGAAAACAAAAGTCAACTCACAGTGTATGATAGGATGGGTTAATTGTCCACTTTGTCTCCATACTTTAAGGGGAAGATAGGGAGAGGCCAATTGAAGGGAAGGGGATTGTCTCCGTAGTAATTATCGAAAAAGGACGCCGCTATAATGCCGACGCCCATGGATTTCTTGTATGTTCATTTAACACTGTCTATGCTTATTTCTTCAATTTCAGCAACTGCACAAGCTTATCATGAATGGCGGTGTTCGGATAACTGCCTGCGAATTTCTCGGAGCCAGGTCCTATGGCTGTCAGTGGCACATTGATCGCTGTATGACCGCCGGTCGTCCAATCGATGTAGAATTTTTCATCAGAACCATGGATCGCAAACGGGCCGTCCTCCTTGGACACACCGTCGCCAGATTCATCCTCGTCGTCCTCGCCTTCAATCGCCATGCCGCCGGTTTCATGATCTGCTGTCACCAGGACAAGCGTGTCAGGGTGGGACTTGGCGTAATCCTTGGCCACCTTCACGGCTTTATCCAGCTGCTGACCAGCTTTGATCGTCAATGCGCCTTCATTGTCATGTGCCATTTCATCCGTGGCTTCTTCCTCGACCACGAGGAAAAAGCCTTTCTTATTTTTGGAGAGCACATCGATTGCTTTTGCCGTCATATCAGGCAGTGGAACCGTCGGTTTATAGGAGTTGCCCAACTCGTTATGCGCCTGGAACATCTCCTCATTTGCGAACAGGCCGAGCAGCTTGCTGCCAGAAGCGGCCTTCATTTCAGCGCTATTGGTTACATATTTATAACCCAGCTTTTTAGCCTTTTCAACCAGATTGCCCTGAGTGCCTTTGCTTGCTTCTTCAGGATCCTCAGCCGGAGCATCCTTGTGGGCGCCAGGTGTTCCTTTCGGATACCAGAAATCTTCGCCGCCGCCGAGAATGACATCCACTTTACTTTTTTCCAAATACTGCTTGGCAATCTCGCTTTGGGCTGAACGTTTCTCTACATGTGCGCCAAACGCCGCACCCGTAGCATCCGTAACCTGGCTCGTTGTGACAATACCGGTGGAAAGACCCGCTTTCTTGGCCTGCTCCATAATCGTGGTGACAGGCTTTTTCTTCATATCCATGCCAATCGCGCCGTTATACGTTTTGACTCCAGTAGCAATGGCACTGGCCGCTGCCGCGGAATCCGTCACCAGATTATCGCCTGAATCCGTGCTGACGAGTCCCATGACAGGCATGCTGTCCATTTCCAGATTGCCGGATTTGCCCACCGTAGCCAGCGTGACTGCATCCCGGGTGGCTTGTCCCATCCCGTCACCAATAAACAGAATGACATTTTTCGGATAGGCAGATTTCTGGTTGCTCGCTGCTGCGGCAGATACTTGAGAGAAATCGGCGGCAAAAAGCGGCGCACCAAGTACTCCTACAGCAGCAATAGACAGGATTGCTTTTTTAACAGCACGTTTGTTCACTAAGCTCACACTCCAATGTGTAGAGTATATTACAACATGATCATATATGAGTTTTGTAAAACAGGAGCGCTATTATTGTTAAATGAAGGTAATACTTTATCCATAACATAGTGTGATGGAAAAAGTCTCCATTCACTGTGGATGGGAGATGAATCACACTCCGCTTCCGCGAAGCGAACATATGTGCTATCATTGGAGAAACAACGACATATTTCGATCTACGGAGGGTTTAACCATGACTAAAGATGAAATCATTGAAACCTGTCTGTCATATCCAAGCTCTTATGAAGACCATCCTTTTGGGGAAGATTGGACTGTAATGCGTCACAAAGGAAATAAGAAAATATTTGCGCTGATCTTTCATCATGACGGCCACTTGTGTGTCAACCTTAAATGCGAACCTAGCCGCGCTGATTTTCTGCGCAGCCTGTTTAAAGAAGTGACGCCCGGATATCATATGAACAAAGAGCATTGGAATACTCTTATCTTGGATGGCGAACTCCCGGAGCAGGAAATTCATGAAATGGTGAACCATAGCTTCGAACTAACACGGCCAAAGATTAGAAAAAGAAAGCAGGTAAACTCAGGCAGCGCGCACCAATAGAAAATTGGTGCGCGCTGGAAGCTTGACTTTTTTTACTTGTCCGTTTTATAAAGTAGACATATCAATGACAAAACGATAACGGACATCGCTGCGCAGTACACGCTCGTATGCTTCGTCTACCTGGTCTGCGCGGATGACCTCGATTTGAGGGGCAATTCCGTGCTCAGCTGCAAAATCGAGCATTTCCTGTGTTTCACGGATACCGCCAACAAGTGACCCCGCAAGGCTGCGGCGACCCAAGAGCAAGGAAAACACGCTGTATTTACTCTGTTCGGCCGGTGCGCCTATATTTACAAGGGTTCCATCTACGCGAAGCAGGGATAAATACGCATCAACGTCAAGGTTGGCAGACACCGTGTTCAAGATGAGGTCAAAACGGCCAGCCAATTCAGTGAATGTCGCAGGATCGCTGGTGGGCAAGTAATGATCCGCACCAAAACTCAAAGCTTCCTCTTGCTTGTTTGCAGAACGGCTCAAGACCGTGACCTCAGCGCCCAGAGCGTGGGCAAATTGGATCGCTACATGGCCAAGCCCGCCCATTCCGAGAATGGCTACCTTTTTACCCGGACCCGCGTTCCAATGCTTCAATGGAGAGTAGGTCGTGATACCTGCGCATAGAAGAGGGCTTGCCTCATCCAGCTTCAGCGCATCCGGAATACGGATTACGAACCCTTCCTTAACAACGATTTTTTGACTGTATCCGCCGTAGGTTGGATTGCCATCGTAATCCAATGAACTGTAGGTTTGTACCGCGCCCTTTGTACAATACTGTTCCTCACCCTTGAGGCAATATTCACATTCTCCGCAAGAGTCAACGAAGCAGCCAACACCAACACGGTCGCCGACAGTAAATTTGGTAACCTCTGATCCTACCGCTTCAACGATTCCGGCAATTTCGTGCCCTGGAATCATGGGGAAAATACCGCCGCCCCATTCATCATGGGCGTTGCTAATATCAGTGTGGCAAATACCGCTGAACTTAATATCAATCAGGATATCGTCCGGCCGTAATTCCCTGCGCTCAATCGTTGTTTTTTCAAAAGGTGCTTTTGCACTTGGAACACTCAGAACATGAGTTTTGCACATATTTGTTTGTACTCCTTTTTCTTTTTCTTATTCAACCCAGCGGATCACGTCAGTCGCTTCTCTTCTTGTCTTAGAACGCGGAGCTTTGACACGGTATCCGAACGCAGCCATCACGCTGATTCCGTACTGATCGTTTTCCAGCAGTCCTTCTGCGCGTAAAATGGCGTCCACAGCGTCTCTATCGAAGCCTTCGATCGGGCAGGAGTCAATGCCGATGAGGGCGGCGCTGGTCATCATGTTGCCGAGGGCAATGTAGGTTTGCTTGGAAGCCCAATCAAACAGCGCGCGTTCCGACTCCATCAGCTTGAAATCCTCTTCCTGGAACGACTGGTAGCGGCCCATCATGTTTTTTACGTTCTCCGCAGGGATTTGCTTAACCCCGGTCAATTGCTGCCAGAAGTAGTCGGACTTGTAGCTTGCATCTTTGCGCGCCAAAACTAATACGACATGGCTGGCAGTAGGCATATGCCCTTGTGCCCCCCAACTCACGGCACGCAGCTTCTCACGCAAATCTGCATTCTGGATAACAACAAACTTCCAGGGTTCAAGGCCAACCGAGCTTGGAGAGAGCCGGGCCGTTTCCAGAATGAAATCAAAATCCTCGGCAGAAATTTTCTTTGTCGGATCAAATTCCTTGGTGGCATGTCTAAATTCGAAGGCTGCCAATATGTCTTCTTTTTTTATGCTGTGGTTCATTAAATCCAGCTCCTTTAATATAAATCGGCTACAGGGAAGAGTCCCAATAACGTTCTTGCCGTGGAATCAATCATAGTTCAATCCCGATGCCCTCACAAGAACGCACATTGTTGTGCGATAGTGTAATGGATGTAATCATGGGAGCTGCTCTTTACCTATTGACATTTGGATGAAATTAATATATCTTTATATCAAGATAATTAAACATAAAACATTTTCTGCATTCTACATTACTTATGAAAGTGGGGTATTACCATGATCCAAATACTCGATAGAATCAATGAACTGAGCAGAAAACAACGCGGCGGAGGGCTGACTGAAAACGAAAAGTCCGAACAAGCTGTGCTGCGGCAGGACTATTTACAGATCATACGGGGGCAATTTAAAAACACCCTGTTAAGCGTATCCGTCGTTGATCCTGAAGGAAATGATGTGACCCCAACGAAACTGGTGGAAGAAAAGCTGGCGCAAACAAGCGAGGAAAAATGAGTTTCTGTTAAGTTTAGTTGCATGTATTCAGCCATTTTTTTAATAATAGACACAAATCCATTACAACAAAACATATTGGAGGAGTTTTAATGAGCCAGCGGTTTCGCATCACCAGGTCATTTCAGGAAAATTCTGCGGAACAGACCATTACTTTGGAAGAGTGCAAACTTTACTTTGCATCCCGGCCCGATTTTACATACTCACCGGTCTATACCGTGTCAGGACCAGCCAGTACAATGTCCATTGATGGCGATTTTTTCATGTGGAGTTATGGCGATATGCAAATTCCGTTCCGACATTATATGGGTGATCTGTATGTAGCCATTTACGATGAAGCCGTCATCCCCAAAATGGTTGAAGTGGCAAGTGATTTGAAGGCGGATCTGACGGAAGGGTAAAAATTGAGAAAATAAAACCATCCTGGAGATCTATCATTCCTGGATGGTTTACCTTTTTCAAAAATCATGTTGTTAACTTCGCGTACCCGATAAAGAACACCATGATTTCTCCCACGATTACATAATTAGGGACTTGATAAATCAAGTCAAACGCTATACAACAACCGATAATCCCTAATAATACGGCCAAATGATAGGGCTTCAAACGCAGGTGCTTGTGTCTGTACCGGTGAAAAACCAAAGATGTAGAGAAAAAATACAACAGCACAGATCCAAATACAAATATCAACATAAATGAGTAATCCAGCTGTTCTTGGTATAATAATTGAATGGAAGCAGCGATCATGCTCATGGATAAATATATAAATAGGTGACCATAAATAATCGTTTGGCCGGCAGTGTGTATATCCTTGCTCACTTTAGTCTCTATATTCTCGAAGTACTGCCACCATATTGCAATGATTAATATGCTTGTAAACGCCACAAACAAAATAGAGGACAGATCCCAGTTATTAAACTGCAATACAGCAAGTATGCTGATTACGGATTCACCTAAAAGAATGAGGGTAAACAGGGCAAAACGCTCAAATAAGTGATGGGTATTGATGGGTGTCTTCACCAGATGCCGGCGTCCAATTAAAGGAAGTAGAATATCCACAGCAATTCCCATATACAAAATGACATACCGTATCCAGGAGTCAAAGAAAAGCGAGCAGGCCGATATCAATATGCCGATCAAAAAGTGTGTTCCCAAATAGGAAGCGGTCAAGCGGTGATGATCGGCGTTGGTTTTACGTACCAAAAGATATTGAATGGCTGTCAGTGCTCTTGAGCCTATGTATCCTACAAAGAAGGGAAGATAGTATTGATCAAAGTCAGGGGACAGGCTCGCCGTCATGACTAATACAAAAAATAGTTGAAGAATGATCAATATTCTATGACTCACAATATCTTGACCAAATCTGTTAATAAAGAGAGTTTGTCCTACCCAACCCCACCAGATAGGAATAAAAATCAAAACAAATTTAAATAAATACTCCATAGGAATGATTCCATGGTCTGCATGTAATAAGACATGAGTTGCTTTGGATACGGCTGCTACAAAAAGTAAATCATAAAAAAGCTCCAGCCAGGTGACTTTTTTCGGAACCATAACTTCAATATCCCCCTTAGATACATATTGTCTATAAATAATCATCCAAACCCGTTGGAACCTGCAAGCGAATCGCGAAGCTCCTGAACATCCAGCACCGGCGGCCGTCCGTACATACGGGCATATTCCCGGCTGAATTGGGATGGGCTCTCGTAGCCTACACGGTAGGCTGCTTCGGTTGCTTGTACGGTTTCCGTAAGCATTAATCGCCGGGCTTCCTGCAAGCGCACTGTTTTCTGGTATTGCAAAGGGCTCATCGCCGTGACGCGCTTGAAGTGCTTATGAAACGCTGACGTGCTCATGTTCACGGACTTTGCAAGCTGCTCGATCACGAGCGGACGGTTATACTGCCGGTTAATCAACTGAACCGCTTGGGCGATACTGTGGGCATGGCTGCCAATAATCGCAAATTGCTGGATGAGCGCGCCTTGTTCACCTTGAAGCACCCGATACAGAATTTCACGGATGACGAGCGGTGCCACAATCTGAATGTCCCGAGGTGTATCAAGCAGCCGCATGAGCCGTACGATGGCTTCCAGCAATTCGGGAGTCGTTCGGCTCACAGTGATGCCGGGACCGGCTTCTTCGGGTGCAAAAGCAGGGTCGTTCATCTCCTTCACGATGTCCAGGATAACGTCGGCATCGAAGCGCAGCTTCAAGCTTAAATACGGGATCTCTGGCGAAGCTTCGACGATTTTGCCGATGATTGGCAATTCGACGGAAGTGACCAGGTAAGACGAAGGATCGTACCGGTAGCTTTCGTCGGCCAATGTAGCTTTCTTCGCCCCTTGCGCCACGACGCAAATGGAAGGTTTATATACAGATTCAAGCGGTTCGGACAAATGTGTGGCATACATTAGCGTCAAAGAAGGTACGACCGTTTGATGTATGCCGTTCGAAGGAGCATGGCGACGTATCAGGAGCGCCAATTGCTGCAAGGCTTGCTCCATCCGTTGTGACTCATTCATTGTGTCCATTATTAGCGGGCTCCTTTCAACAAGGTTGTAGTTACTTCTATAATAACGATACGGAAGAGAAATAGGCAAGGATCGAACAGTTATGTTCTAACAGGTTCATTCAAACATTGACTACAATAAATTTGCAAGGCCGGGTACTGATCGGCCCAAATTCAGATATAAGGAGAGAACATAAATGAGTCTAAATGGAAAAGTAGCCATCGTTACCGGAGCGTCGCGTGGCATCGGACGGCAAATAGCCATACAATTAGCGCAATCCGGGGCAAAGGTGGTCGTCAATTATTCCGCGAATCAGGAGAAAGCGGACGAGGTCGTAAAGACAATTGAGCAAGCCGGCGGCGAAGCTGTTGCCCTTCGCGCTAATGTAGGCAAGGTAAGCGAAGTCGAAGCGCTATTCTCGGAGACGCTTGAGCGATATGGACGCGTGGACATTCTGGTCAATAATGCGGGCGTTATGGAAAACATGGCAATCGCGGATATGACGGAGGAGGTGTTTGACCGGCATTTTGCAATCAATGTGAAAGGGACTTATTTTGCTTGCCAGCAAGCCATGAAGCATATGGCACAAGGCGGAACGATCATCAACTTCTCGACCTCCGTGTCGGGTGCAATGCTCCCGACGTATAGCGTCTACGCCGCAACGAAGGGGGCTGTCGAGCAATTGACCCGCCAACTGGCCAAGGAATTCGGTCCTAAAAATATCATTATCAATTGCATTGCGCCTGGACAGGTATCAACAGAACTGTTCCTGAACGGCAAATCGGAGGAGCTGGTTGATTCATTCCGCAAAATGAATGCATTTGGACGGCTTGGCGAACCGGAGGACATCGCGAATGCGTTAGAGATGCTCGTCAGCGACAAAGCCCGTTGGATCACGGGACAGACGATTCGTGTAAACGGCGGGTTTAACTAAACATTGCGGATATCATTTATACACCAAGACCTCTTCCGAGCATCCCATGGAAGAGGTCTTGGTGTAATTGACGCTCAATTGTATCAAGCATTAAATGAGATGCGAAGCAGGGTCCTATCGGTTCGATTCAGATTTACCTTTTATTCTTCGTCTGACCGTCATTTTCCGTTGCGCGAGCATACTCCGTCTGGCGGTCAGCTTCCGCTTGGCCATCACACTCCGTCTGGACGTCAATCTCCGTTTGGCCGTCACATTCCGTTCGTCCAACACTTGTTGGTATATTTTCAAGTATTCGTCCGTCATTCTCGTGTTCGTAAATTGCTTAACTACGTACTTGCGAAGAGCCGAAGGTGCCGGGTAGACTGGTTTTTTAACCTTTTTAATCATTTCGTCCACGGAAGAGCATATCAATTGAGGAAAACCGGATAACACTTCAGGCACCGCCCCTTTTTTCAAGGCGAGAACGGGTGTACCGCAAGCCATGGCCTCAATCATGACCAATCCGAAAGGCTCTTCCCATAATGTCGGAAACAGAAGGCACTGGGCATGCTTCAACAGCTTCTGTTTTTGTTTCCCGTCTACAGCCCCGACGTAACTTACTTTCGGGTTACTTGAGATACGGGGTTTAACCTCTTTTCTAAAAAAAGAGGGTGCTTTAATAGGACCAGCAATAACTAAATGTTTTCCCGTCTTTTTGGCGATATCAAGAGCCAACAGTATGCCCTTATTACGTATAATCCGCCCTAAAAAAAGCAAATAACCGTGTTTGTCTGCACTAAATTCGTACTCGTCAGGGTTAATGCCGTTATAAACGCAATATCCACGATTTTTACCCATAATTTGCCTTGCTCTCTTGCTTACATATACAGGATATTCAACCTGCTGCTTCACCGGGAGATGGATCGTACATACGGTGGGCACATTCGGTTTTCTCAGTCCCAACGATGAGCGGAAGGAATGGTCATGAATGAGATCGACGTTCTGAGGAAGGCGGTCCAGTACAAAGTCGGAAAGCCCCTCATGCGTTAAATTTTCAGGATAGGTGATGAGTTTGGCGCTGCTCTTGCTGCCAGGCGGGGCAAACAGCGTAATTTCATGGTCGCGCCGTACCAGCTCCTCGGTCAGTTCATACACAACTTTCTCGGTACCTCCTTTGTTGGAGGGGAGAGGCTGCGCATTCGGCGATATGACCTGAACGATTTTTAACCGTCTTTTCGTTTGCTGATTAGAGGTCATTGGACCTTCCCCTTTTGAGAAGTTGAAACACGGAAAATAGTGAAGTATATGGATACATGAAGGCACACGCTCCTTTTAGTCGTTAGGAAGATATCCTTCTTCTCGGATTGGACATTCATCACTTGGCTTGGTTTTAACATATGAAAGGTTCAATTAAAATGTTATTCATTGAGGTTACAGGAGTAACATGATACTATTTAATTGTTTCGTGCAGAACAAAATTATGATAATATTGTTTTGTGAAAAACAAAATGGAAAGGAGAAATGAAAAATGAATTATGATGTTATTGTAGTTGGCGGAGGCCCGGTGGGTATGATGGTGGCCGCGGAATTGGCTTTGGCAAATGTGAGTGTCTGTGTATTGGAAAGATTGGAGGCCACCACGCCGTATTCGCGCGCACTTACCGTCCATCCCCGTACCTTGGAGCTTCTGGATTTGCGCGGATTGAAAGAGGAATTGCTGAAAATAGGCAAGCCTCTGCCGACTGGACATTTTGCAGGACTTGAAGCGCGTATGAATTTTGAAGTCATTGATTCTTCGTCCAATTATTCACTGTTCATCGCCCAGACGGAAACAGAGAAGATACTGGAAAAAAGAGCTGTGCAACTTGGCGTCGAAATTCGCCGTGGCATCGAGGTATTATCTGTTAGCCAGGGTGCCAATTCAGTGAAGGTCGTTGCTTCCGGGGCCAACGGGTCATTTACATTGTCAGCAGCCTATGTGGTTGGCGCGGATGGGGCTGGAAGTATCGTGAGAAAGCAAGCCAGCATCCCTTTTAATGGAACAGACGAGACACTTACCGCAATTCAAGGCGACGTTGTTTTGAACAATCCGCCTGAATCCATGGTTACTTCCCGTTTCGATGAGCGGGGTATGATTATGATTGTACCTGTGACGGATAAATTGCACCGTGTCGTGCTTATTGATCCGGAAAGAACGTCCGTGCCCAAGAACGAACCTGTCACATTTGAGGAGCTGCGCACCGGCATGATTCGCATGCTGGGTGATGACTACGGGATTTCAGACCCGTATTGGTTGACCCGCTTTGGCAATGCGACCCGCCAGGCTGAACGTTATAGAGAAGGCAGATTATTCCTGGCAGGGGACGCCGCTCATATTCATTTTCCGGCAGGCGGGCAAGGGATGAACGTAGGTTTACAGGAAGCCATGAATCTTGGCTGGAAGCTTGCTGCTGAAATCAACGGATGGGCACCGGCAGGGTTATTGGATACTTATCATGAGGAACGCCTTCCGGTAAATACTGCTTTGCTGAATAATACCCGAGTACAAACCCTGTTATTCGGAACAGACTTCTCGCCTACCATGATTCATTTGCGCAATGTAATTTCGGATCTGCTGCAAAGCCCGGAAGCGAATTATCGTCTGGCCAGCCAAATAGCGGCAGTAGACATTCGTTACAACACCCAGGGAAACATATCGGAACATGGCCTGAATGGTTTCCGATTGGCGGAGATCAAGCTGCGCGGTCAGAATGGCGAGTCATTCAGCAGCTATGAGCTATTCCGTGAAGGAAAATATGTATTGCTGCATCTAGCCTCGGATGAACGCATAGAGGCCCTGGTTCATGAACTGCCGCATCAACATATCAAAACCGTAAGCGCAACGCTGGCTGCTCCGGCCCAAGGCTGGGATAATGTGCATACAGCATTGATTCGTCCGGATGGTTATATGGAGTGGGTCGTTACGGGAACAGAGCCGGATTTCCTTGATCGCATGAAGCAAGGAATTGCACTAACCAGCAAAGGATAAGCAGAAGCATGCTGAAAATGTTTTTTTCAAAACCATCATGTATAATGGGAAGGAGATTTATAAAGAGGTGAAATAATGAATGCAGCCAACAGAGCTTTCTAAACAATGGATATTCAAAAACTTTATTCAGCTTGTTAGTGAACAAGAAATTCGAGAAAGCAAGCTTGCCATCCGAATGCGTGAAGAAATGCAAAATTTTGAAAAAGAATTGGGCGAAAAGAGCAGTCTGACTTTATCTGATATTCATCTGGTAGCATGTATCGGGGATTTCTCACCGATTAATGTTACTTCTATTGCTGAAAAAACCGGTTTGACCAAGGGCTCTGTCACAAGAATAAGCAAAAAGCTGCTGAAGCTTGAATTAATCAAAAGGCAACAGATCAATGACAATAAAAAGGAAGTTTATTATAGCTTGACTCCAAAAGGCCAAAAAGTGCATAAGATCCATCATCGCTTGCATCATGAGGTCGAGGAGCGTTTTATGACATTTTTGGATAAGTACACAGATGAACAGCTGGCTTTTGCCCGGATACTGATGCAGGATCTGGCAGAGTGGGATTTCATCTGATTGATATAGACGTCAGGAAAGAGGGGGGCTTATGAAAAAAGCAAGCGCTAATCTAATGAAAGAAATCAATTTAAACAATGTACGCCAGGTGATGAAACGAGTTGAAACAGCAACCAAGCCACAGCTGGCCAAACTGACCAGCCTGAGTGTAGTTACGGTGAATTCCCTTGTGAAGGAGCTGCATGATCTTGGAGAGCTATTTGAAGATGAGATCGTTCCATCCAACGGAGGAAGACCTGCGCTAACCTATCGTTATAATTATGATTTCAGTCTCGCCCTCGTCATTTATATCAAGGAGAAACAAGAACAGGAGCTTGTTTCCGCAACGGTCGTGAATTTGGAAGATCATATTTTGTTAAAAAAAGAATACTTAATGCCGGTTTTTGACCGGCAGCACTTCTATGAGATGATCCGGCACTTCCTGATACTGTATCCTTCCATTAAAGTGATTGGTATAGGCATTCCCGGACAGACCGTCAATGGTGAAATTACCGTGAGCGGTCATCAGGAACTGACGGGGGTTCGCATGATTGAGGAAATTGAATTCCAATTCGGATTGCCCGTGATGGTGGAGAATGATGTGAATGCTGCCGTCATTGGATATTGTGCGAAGCAGGATCTGGAGGACGGGCAAATTGTACTGGGCATCTATTTCCCAACCAAATACCCGCCAGGGATGGGGATCTATCTGGATGGAAAAATAGTCAAAGGAAAGAACGGCATGGCCGGAGAGATCAAGTTTCTCCCCATGGACCTGGATTGGTATGGTGAGATGGACGACGCAACGTTTGCGGGCTCGGTATGTCAAATCATTCAAACCGTTAATGCCGTCCTCGCTCCGGACAAAATAGTAATATATCAGGACATGATGGGAGCAGATACATGGAACCCTGTATGGGAATCGTATCAGATTCGGCATCCCATGCCATCATTTCCTGAAGTGATTTTACAGGAGACATTTCAACAGGATTTTGAAGCAGGCATGCGGCGGCTAACACTCAAAGAATTGGAGCCGGCTCTGACCCATTTCTGATCACACAAGTGATCAGAAATGCTCCTGAGTGTTTATTAAACTTTGCAAACGCGCAGCCGTATCCGTTGAAGCAGTATAGATCATGATCTTCAGATCCGGATTGGTCGGCGGCTGCAAGGTCACATGTTCAAACTCCATCTCTCCGATATGAGGATCGTACCATCGTTTGTGGCAATCGGTTACGACCTGAACGTCATGCATCGGCCAGCTCTCGCGAAACAACTGGCTGGTCTGCATAAATTCCTCTATAAGCTCCTTGAATCCCGGATCATTAGGGAAGTGCCCGTAATCCGCACGAAAGCGTGCAATCATGATTTGTCTTTTGTTTTCCCAATCCTTTATGCCTGATCCCAGCGTGGTGTCCGTCAAAAAGAGTCTCAAATAATTGGGTCTGTGCTGCGTATGATTTGAAAATGGTGGGAATTGAAAAACGAACTCTGCTGCTTTGTTCCAAAACAGTAAATCCCAGTATCTTCCGATTACGAATGCCGGATTCGGTTCAAGAGCCCTGATCATCCGTTCCAAGCCTTCATTTAATTGCTGATTTTCTACCTCTTTCTGTTGGACCGGTCTTGCAAGAAGATGGAGATGGCGGTGTTCATCCTCGGTCAATCGCAGCGCTTTTGCTATGTTATTCAGTACATCCTCAGATGGATTGACACTTCTGCCTTGTTCCAAAGAGGTATACCATGATGTTCCGATATGGGCAAGCTGGGCCACTTCTTCCCTTCGTAGCCCCGGAGTCCGTCGTCGTCCATAGGATATTAACCCTACATCTTCCGGAGTAAGACGTTCTCGCCGCGAACGCAAAAAATCACCTAAAGACATGCTGGAAGAAATCCCTTCCACTTATAACTCCTCCTTATCCTGACACTTCCAATCGTACGATAAACGCAGGAAGGTTGTTACTTGCGCGTTCTATTATACTGCCAATGTAGCTTCAAAAAAAGTTAGGAGGATTTGAAAAATGAACATTTTTGTAACAGGTGCCACAGGAAAAGTAGGAAGCCGTTTTGTTCCGCGTATGTTACAGCGGGGTTATCACGTTAAAGTGTTGGTTAGGGATGCTGTAAAGGCGGACTGGCTTCACCAGCAAGGGGCTAAAGTTTTAGAAGGTGATCTTTTGCAAGCGGACAATTATGTTGATGCTCTCTGGGGCACTGATGTTGTGATTCACCTGGCAGCACAGTTCCGTGGGGTAGACGAGCATACCACCAAAATCTCAAACTTCGATGGCAGCATAGCCCTGGCACGCGCTGCGTTACAGGCGGATGTGCCGAGGTTTGTTTTTTCCAGCACCAATAATGTATACGGTGCGGGGGATCACGCGCGACCAAACCGTGAAGATGACGAGTTGAGGCCTGCCTATCATCCTTATCCTCAATCCAAAGCCGATGCCGAAGCGGCATTGCTGCAGCTTCATCGCGAACAGGGATTAGGACTGCGCATCGTACGGCTTCCATTTGTCTACGGTGAGCGTGATCCCCATATCACAGAATTTCTGCCGTTTTTGCGTAATTGGAATCCAGCCAAACGAATGCATATGGCACACCATGCGGATGTAGCTCAAGCCCTGATGCTCGCAGCTTCCACACCAGGTATCGATGGCCGAATCTACAATGTTGCCGACGATGCGCCGATTGCCGTTGCGGAATTGTTACAGCTTCATAATAGTGAAGTTTCGTCAGAAGCGCTGCAACAGGATTTTCATCCATGGGACCAGGTTGTCGATACAACACGGATCAGAGAAGAATTAAATTATCGACCGATTTACCCGTCGTTCTATTCCGCAAGAGATGCAGGTGCAATTTAATAAAAACAGTCATTTTTATTGTTGAACAAAAGGAGAAGGATGGCTTAATTAAGATCGCCAATAGGCGATCTTTTTGCTGTTTAATTCCACGTATTTGACTTCTTGACAAAGAAAAAAAATGTTGCATACTTAATAAATATACTTTATAAAATAAATTTATAAAGTTATGCTTTTAACACTCTGACTTAGGGGGATATGTATGAACCAACCATTAAACAGTCATCAAATTCATTTATGGCGTATCGCTATTTATTTCTTTTTTGCAGTGCCCGGGTATTCAATGGCATCATGGGTATCGCGCACGCCAACGATTCGGGATGCTCTGGGAGCTACAACGTCACAAATGGGCTGGATTATTTTTGGATTGGCCCTGGGTTCTATTATGGGTCTGTTGAGTGCCAGCCATCTTATAGCGCATAAAGGCGGCCGTTTTGTCATGGCTGTCGGGCTGGCAGTCAGTACGATTGGACTTGTCATTGTAGGTATTGGCGGCTCATGGCTGATTAACGGCATCACGGTGTTTTTGGGATTGGCTGTCTTCGGCTTCGGGAATGGAATATGTGATGTGGCGATGAACGTGGAGGGGACGGCAGTTGAGAAAGCTGTTCAAAAATCGCTCCTGACCAGTTATCATGCCGCGTTCAGCATGGGAACGCTGCTTGGAGCTGTCGCAGGATCGGCTGCGATTAAGGCTGGTATACCGGTAGCTGTTCATATGGGGCTTGTCGTGACTGTTATCTTGTTGTCTGTGATATTTTTAGTGCGACTCGTGCCTGCAGGCACCGGGAAAGAAACTGGCAATGATTCGAATGATCCGCCAATGAGCGCCAGAGAACGCATGGCTGTATGGAAAGAGCCGCGTACGGCTCTGATTGGTATCATCGTGCTTGGCATGGCTTTTGCGGAAGGCTCGGCCAACGACTGGCTTCCGCTTGTTATGGTGGACGGATACAAGGTAACACCAGCCATGGGTTCATTCGCTTTTGGCTTGTTTGTAGCCGCAATGACGCTTGGCCGCGCAGCAGGCGGCATGCTGCTTGACCGGTTCGGCAGAGTTGCAATCCTGCGGGGCTCCGCACTTTTCGCTATTGTTGGGCTGCTTATTGTTATATTCGGGCAGAGTTACGCTATAGCAACGATCGGGATTGTGCTTTGGGGACTTGGCGCGGCATTCGGCTTCCCAGTGGGGTTGTCCGCGGCGGGAGACGATCCCCGCGGAGTAGCGGCAAGGGTAGGCGCGGTTTCGACAGCCGGTTACCTCGCGTTTCTTGTCGGCCCGCCTTTTTTGGGCATTATCGGCGAATCGATCGGCCTGCTTCGTGCCCTGATTGTCGTGCTTATCGCTGTATCCATCGCCGGCTTGCTGGCGCAAGCCGCGAAACCGATTGGACCTGGAAAGGAAAAAAATGAAACGAAACTCTCTCCATAAATTACGTAATTGACTACGTAGTCAAGAACTGATATGATACCCCCATGAGCAGACCAAGAGAATTCGATGTTGATCGTGCGCTGAACCAATCCATGGAAGTATTCTGGACAAAAGGCTTTAAAGCGACTTCCTATGATGATCTGACTCGTACGACGCAAGTGAAGAAGCAAAGTTTGTATTGTGTCTTTAAGAATAAACGTGAGTTGTTTCTAAAAGCATTGGCGCTTTACAGGCAGCAGAACATAGCCAAGCTCGAAGAATTGACCTCCATGGAGGTGTCTCCTTTGACGAAATTGGAGGCCATATGCGAGGCTGCGCTGAATCAAAGCGACGAACCGACAAACCGAGGCTGTCTTATCGTTAATGCAACTCTTGAATTTGGAACTGAAGACGAAGAGGTCAATCGTGAGGTCGCGTTGATGTTTAATCATGTCGAACAAGTACTTGAGAATGTGATTCGCGGCGGCCAGGAGCAGCGATTGATTATGACCCGTCTTACCAGCAGGGAGCTTGCCGTTCACCTTAACAACGCACTTAGCGGGGCTAAGGTGATGGAGAAATCCGGCGCTTCACGGGAGCAAATCGCGGAGGTATTGCGCACGGCTATTGCGCTTATGATGCCCGAGATCGTTTGAAAGCTTGTGAGTAATATGGAGCTAAGGGGACTACAACGTGCATGTATTGTCAGCAAAATGCGTGCATGTCTTTTTTTGAAATTTTCTTGACTCAGTAGTCAAGAAAATTTCGTATGCAATAACTCCGCGAAGGAGGTGATACTAGAAGGATATAGAGTGCATTAATTTTTTTCGATTTTCCTTGACTGTAGATGCAAAAAGTCTGCTGTCAAAATACAAAATAAAATAAATCTGGAGGTTGTTATGACTAACTCTAATTCCGTTCAAGCTTTGTTCCAACCGTTTTCAACCAAGAATATGACCCTGTCCAATCGCATCGTGATGGCGCCGATGACCCGGCAATTTTCACCCGAAGGTGTGCCGGGGGATGATGTGGCCGCCTACTACCGCCGCAGAGCGGAAAACGGAGTCGGACTTATTGTGACCGAAGGCACGATCATCAATCATCCGGATTCGTCCAATCAGGAAAATGTACCACACTTCTATGGCGAAGAGGCATTGAAGGGTTGGGCCAACGTAGCAGCTGAGGTACATAAAGCGGGCGGGCGGATCATACCGCAGATCTGGCATATGGGAGCCCGCGGCCATGTCGGCGATTATACGGAAGAAGATATCGCTGCCATTGTGGAAGCTTTTGCACAGGCGGCAGCCGATGCGAAGCGCATCGGCTTTGACGGGATTGAGCTTCACGGTGCACACGGATATTTGATTGACCAGTTTTTCTGGGAGCAAACGAACCCGCGCACTGACCGCTATGGCGGTGATATGGTGGAACGCACCCGCTTTGCGGTGGAGGTCATCGAAGCTTGCCGCCGTGCCGTCGGACCGGATTTCCCTATCGTGCTGCGCTTCTCGCAGTGGAAGGGCAGCGACTATTCAGCCAAATTGGCGACAACGCCGGCTGAACTGGAGCAATTTCTGGCTCCGTTAACCGATGCTGGAGTCGATGTGTTCCATTGCTCCACCCGCCGCTTCTGGGAGCCTGAATTCGAAGGCTCTGACCTGAATCTTGCCGGATGGACCAAGAAGCTGACAGGAAAACCGACAATCACAGTTGGATCAGTCGGGTTGGACAGTGAATTTATGGCTCTCTTGACCGAAGGAAAGGGAGCGGGTATTGCCAACATCGATGGGCTGCTCGAGAAACTGGAGCGTGGGGAGTTCGATCTGGTAGCTATAGGTCGGGCATTATTGGCCGATCCCGCCTGGGCAAGTAAAATCCACGATGGCCGTATCGACGAGTTGACTCCATTTTCGCCTGATGCGCTGAGAACACTCTATTAAGTTCCTTAACCATCGCCACATTGCTGGCGATGTTTTTTTCGCTTAGTCACGGATTTCCTGATTCGTTTTCTTTGGCTGATGGCCCTCGATGCTGCAGAAGTTCAGGCCGGGCTTGCCTCTTGTTTCGAAGTGGGGTATTCTTAAACAACATAGAACGGATGGAATAATTTGAGCAGAAATGTACCCGGGACGCTCACCACCGTAATAGAGGTTTTAATGAATGTAAATGAGGGGAATTCATGGAAGCGTTGCGCACTTTTTTTGCCCAGACCTGGGTTCGAAGAATCTCTTTTCTTCTACTTGTCGTTGTGCTGTTGTACAGTCTTCGGCATATGCTGAATCTTTTGCTTCTCCTGTTCCTTGTCACCTTTGTCATGGGACGCCTGCAGGGATTCATCACCAAGCAATTGAACCGCTTTTTTCCCGTTTCAGCGACCGTCGTCGTCGTGATCCTGTATGCGCTGCTCGTGGCGGGGCTGGTCATCGGCATTTCAAACTACGTTCCAAAGCTCATCCGCCAGGTTAGCGACGTGATCGATAGCATCAGCCTGTTTCTTGCCACGCCCAACGACAATCAGGTCATTCAGTGGCTGATCGATGCACTCCATAAAGGAGATGTCAAATACGAGGACTATCTGGGCAATGTCATCGACTACATTGCTAAATTGGGCAAGTGGCTGGAGATCATCCTTTTTGTCATTTTTCTCAGCTTCTTCTATTTGCTGCAGCGGAAGAAAACCATCGCCTTCACGGAGAAATTTCGCACAAGCAAAATCGGCTGGCTCTACAAGGAATTCGAATATTTTGGCCGAAAGTTTACTTCCTCATTCGGCAAGGTCATCGAAGTACAGCTGCTGATCGCGCTGTTCAATACGGTGCTGACAATGATCGGACTGTGGATTATGGGGTTCCCGTATTTGTTCGCTTTGACAATCATGGTGTTCCTGCTTAGTCTCATTCCGGTAGCGGGTGTAGTCATTTCGTTCATCCCCATCGGCATCATCGGGTTCCAGATCGGTGGCGTTACGCTTGTCATCTGGACGGTCGTCATGATTCTAGCGATTCATGCGCTTGAAACGTATTTCCTCAATCCCAGGCTGTATGCACATAAAACAAAGATCCCGATGTTTTACACGTTCATGGTCCTTATCTTTTCCCAGCATTACCTCGGAATTTGGGGGCTCATCATCGGCATTCCTATCTTTATGTTTTTCCTGGATCTGTTCGAGGTTGAACAATCGGACGCGAAAAAATAGCAAAACGGAGGAACCACCCAAGGATGAAAAATCCAGCAGGGTGGTTCTTTTTTTCTCTCGTCTGCCATGTCATCATTATTGCTAGCTCGCTTCATGAGCGCAAACGGGGATGGGGGATGGTGCAGCATGTTTAGTGAAGAGGGAACGGGCCAGTTTTTGTCCTCTCGTGTACGGGAGATTCGGCCATCGGGAATCCGCGCTTTTTTTGATCTGAATGCGTCAGGTGGGGATACCATCGCCCTTGGCGTTGGAGAACCAGATTTCGTTACACCGGAAAAGGTGCGTGAAGCCTGCATTCAGGCATTGCGTGATGGTAAGACGAAATATACCTCAAATGCCGGGTTGATGGAGCTGCGGGAGGAGCTTGCGGCTTATCTTTCCAACAGCTTTGCGCTTTCCTACGACCCCGGGCAGGAAATCATCGTGACGGTAGGCAGCAGTGAAGCTGTCGATCTGGCGCTGCGGGCCGTGATCAACCCGGGTGATGAGGTGCTGATTCCGGCGCCAAGCTATATTGCCTACGAGCCGATTACCCATCTGCATGGAGGTAAAATCGTAGAGGTGGCGGCTGCAGCAGAGGAACAGTTCAAGCTGACCCCGCAAGCGTTGCAAGCAGCGATTACGCCTCATTCCAAGGTTTTGATGATCAATTATCCGTGTAATCCAACCGGAGCAGTAATGACAGAGCAGGATTGGCTGCCGATTGTAGAGCTCGTTATCAAGCATAATTTGGTGGTCATTTCGGATGAAGTATATGCTGAGCAGACTTATGGAAGAAAGCATGTCAGTATCGCTTCCTTGCCGGGTATGAAGGAGCGTACGATCGTCATCAGCGGTTTTTCCAAAGCGTTCGCCATGACAGGCTGGCGGGCAGGTTATGCCTGCGGCCCGCGCGATCTGATCGCAGGCATGCTGAAAATTCACCAGTACACGACCATGTGTGCTCCTACCATTGCACAGATCGCCGCGCTTGAATCCTTGCGTCATGGCCTTGCTGCCAAGGATGAGATGATGGCGAGCTACAATGAACGGCGTAAGCTGTTTGTTACTGGCTTGAATTCAATCGGGCTGACCTGTCACGAGCCTGAAGGGGCTTTCTATGCCTTCCCGTCCATTGCTTCTACCGGCATGTCATCTGAGCAATTCGCTCTGCGTCTGTTGAATGAAGCGAAGGTGGCAGTCGTGCCGGGACATGTATTCGGATCGGGGGGAGAGGGCTTTATTCGCTGCTCCTATGCAACCTCACTTGTCGACTTGGAGAAGGCCTTGGAGCAGATGGGAAGGTTTATGCAGGTGATGCAGCCGGTTTGATAAAAATTAGAGAGAGCTTCAACTTCACTGCAGTGGGTTGAAGCTCTTTTTGCCAGGTGAAAATAAACTCCTAGACTGCGATTCTCAATGCATACAGCATCCGTTCAGTCAGTAGAGTGTAAAGATCGCTGCTGATTACGGTATTGCAAAGGCGTTAAAGAAGTGATCTTTTTGAACTGCTTGCAAAAATAAGCAGAGTCGGCAAAGCCGACAAGGGACGCGATTTCCCCGACAGAGTGGCGCTCTTCTGTCAGCAGCTTCATTGCTTTTTGGATCCTGATGGAAAGCAGCAATTGCAAAGGGCTCAGTCCGTATTTTTTCTTGACAGAGCGAATGATATGGGCTGGATGAAAGGAATACTGGGCTGCAAGCTGGTTCAAATTAAAAGCGTCCTGATAATGCAAAGACAAATAATCGAAAATCTCATCCGTCAATTCCTTTTCTTTCTCATGTTCCTGTAAATCGCAAAAAATCGTTAATATTTTCAGAAATAACTGCTGGTATTCGATCTGGGATTTTGTCGATGAATAAAACAGCTTCTCATTATGGTATTTGTCAATTTTGACCTGGGAAATGCTGTCCATATAATTCTTCAACATTTCATGCAGACTGTCGTCAATCTTTCCGGATTGGGGAAGCGAAATATAAAATACATCTTTTTTATAATATTTCGTTTTGTTCATTTTGGGGTCGGAATGAGTGATGGAATTCTCGGAATAGAAATAATCTCCCGTTGTATAGAAATGAACCCAGGAAAAAGTCGTGTCGGAAGTGCAGGCTTTGTAGCCTTTATGCAGCCTGCCGGGGGGCAAGATTAAATATTGGCCAGGCTCAATCGTGTATTTGCGCCCATCTTCTTCCATATAAAGCGCTCCCGAAAAGACAAAGATCAGGTCAAACGTATGGTCAAGAACACGGCGTTCGTGAAGATCTCCTCTCCGGAACAGCGATATTCCCCCGACGATCAGATGAGGCAAAGGAGGACAGGTGAAATTGATGTACATCGATTCTGCCACCTCAAATCAATTTTATTATATAAACCTTAGCACAGAAACGCCCAAATGATCAATGAATTCGTAATAAAGGTCTAAAACAAAGAAGATACTCACCCATCAAAAGAAAAGAAAATGCTAATAATGTTATATTTCCAAGGCTAATAATGTTATATTTTTAGTTCATTTTAATGATTTTAATCCCCCTCCCAGGGTGTCATACTCATACCATAAGACGGTCCGCTTAAAAAGTTTAGCGCTTTCATTCAGTCGACGGAATGAGCCTGGCAAGAACTGGATCAAACAAAAAATAGACGCTGTGGTACAGGCGTAGAGTGGAGAAAGGCGGATGGGAGATGGAACTGGGGCAAAATGCTGCCAGATCGGCAAGAGCAAAAGAAATAACGGAACTGGACGGCAATGCGATTTATTTGGGAAACTTGAATACAGTAGAGGGCGATTTGAAACTTCCGCTGGAGGGCAAGAACGGTTCAACCATTCAGTGGGAATCGAAAAAGACACTATTTATAAGTCATACGGGCAAGGTGACCAGACCTGCCTTTGGAGTGGGCAACCGGAAAGTTGCTCTTATCGCAACATTGACATATGAAGAAGTGGTCACCCATAAGACCTTTGAAGCAACGGTTCTGCAGGAAGAACATAAAGCAAAGATCGTTGCGGTAAATCCGTTAACCGTGCGCACAATCGTTGGGGAACAACCGGAGTTGCCAGCCGTCGTCATTGTGAAAAATGATACCGGAGGTTATATGGTAAGCCCAGTTTCCTGGGACCGAGTCAAAGAGGAGGATTATCAGCAGACGGGAACTTTCTCAATCCACGGTAAAGTGGACGGAAGCCCCTTGAAAGCACTGGCCACGATTCAGGTGGTGGATGAGTCTGAGGAAACGACCGCTTTCACCAAGCGGGTCCAGGAATTTAAGGGACAGAACGTCAGACTGGACAAGGAAAGCGAATTTGCAGCAGCTATGGACCGTTTCCTGCAGTATGTGCGGTCAATAGACGATGACCAGATGCTGTATAATTTCAGGGTCACGGCGTCCTGCGACACCCAAGGCGCACAGCCGATGACGGGGTGGGACGCTCCGGAATGCAATCTGAAGGGGCATACCACCGGGCATTACCTTTCCTCACTGGCGCTTGCTTATTATGCCACAGGGGATTCCGGGCTGCTGGGGAAAATTCAATACATGGTAGCAGAACTGGGCAAGTGCCAAACAGCTCTTTTTGAACAGGGGGGCTATGGCCGGGGTTTCCTGAGCGCATATTCGGAAGAGCAGTTCGATTTGCTGGAGCAGTATACGACTTATCCGGAAATATGGGCTCCTTATTATACGCTGCACAAGATTATGGCCGGGCTGCTGGATTGTTACCAGCTTGCGGGTCAGCAGAAAGCTTTGGATATTTGCGATAAGCTGGGCCATTGGCTCCACAACCGGTTAAGCCGGCTTCCGCGAGAGCAGCTGAATAAAATGTGGTCCATGTATATTGCCGGAGAATTTGGCGGAATGAATGAGGTATTGGCCAAATTATATGCAATCACCGGCAATGAAAATGATTTGATCACAGCGAAATATTTTGATAATGAAAAGCTGTTCCTCCCCATGAAGGAGAATGTGGACACGCTCGGAAATATGCATGCCAACCAGCACATTCCGCAGGTGATTGGAGCCTTGAAGCTGTTTGAAGTTACAGGCAACAAGGATTATTTTGAGATCGCAGAGCACTTCTGGACAATGGTGACGCAAAGTCATATTTATGCCATCGGCGGCACCGGAGAGACGGAAATGTTCAGAGAGCCGGACGCCATTGCCGGTTTTCTCAGCGATAAAACGGCGGAAACCTGTGCGAGCTATAATATGTTAAAGCTGACCAAAGAGCTTTTTCAATTTAACCCGCACAAAATGTATATGGATTACTATGAGAAGGCGCTTTATAACCATATCCTTGCCTCAGAGAATAGCCAAAAAGCGGAGGGTGGCAGCACTTACTTTATGCCGCTTGCACCCGGATCTGTCAAGGAATTTGATACACACGAAAATACCTGCTGCCATGGAACCGGTCTGGAAAATCATTTTAAATACCAGGAAGCCATCTATTTTCATGATGAAGACAGACTGTATGTGAACTTGTATATTCCATCACAACTGAATTGGAACGAGCAAGGGCTCAGTCTAAGGCAGAAGCGGGATCAGGGAAACCTGGAGAAGGTCCGTTTTTATATCGAGGGCGGCGCTGAATCGACCCTGTTGTTCAGAATTCCCGATTGGGTATCAGAGCCCGTTCAAGTAAAAATCAACGGAGAGCCTCTTCGTGATCTGGAGTATGAGCATGGATATGTAAAGCTGCGCAAGGTATGGGAAAAGGATGAAATTGAGCTGACGCTGCCTTGCTCCTTGAGACTGGAGAGCGCTCCCGATGACCAGACCCTTAAAAGCCTCGCTTATGGGCCGTATGTGCTGGCGGCTTTGTCCGAAGAACGGGATTATATCTCCTGGACTTACAGTGAGCAAGAATTGCTGGAGCAAATCATTCAACAAAAGGATAGCCCTTTGACGTTTGTTCTGGATGAGGTTAAGTTTGTTCCTCTGTATCAAATTCAAGATGAGCGATATCATGTTTATTTTAACATCTTTCCGTGAGAAGTCCCCTTCCTCTGAGCCTATGCTTCCGAAGCGAGTTTTGTTCGAAGCTTATTCAGGAAGCAGCG
>NZ_JBHIRY010000047.1:0-28519 GCF_042138635.1 Paenibacillus medicaginis
GGGCGTAAAAATTGGCTGTTCGCGAATACGCCACGTGGTGCAACAGCCAGCGCAACGATTTACAGCGTGATTGAGACCGCAAAGGAGAACGGGCTGCACCCGTATAACTATTTGAAGTATCTCTTCGAGCAGTTACCACAGCTTCCCAGACCGCTGGATGCCGACGCGTTGGAATCGTTCTTGCCGTGGTCAGCCTCGCTTCCGGCGGACTGCCGGGTGAACAAGATTCCTCAATAATATAGTCCAAATCGGCTCTCACCGATAGGTGGGGGCTATTTGACGTTCACTCCTTAACGATTATGAATTTAGTTTTGTCTACAGTAACTTGGAAAAGGCGATAAATGATAAGGGTGTTGAAGTTGTAATTACTGGGATGTCATATTCACTTAAAGGCGTTATTACTGATTTATTAACTAGAAAGTCGGCAAAATTATGCTGGGCCTCCCAGGATATATATTACAATTATGCTATAACTAAAAGAGCATTAGATCATAACGATAGCTTTAAATATTGTATCATTGGCATGGCTTATTATACATTTGATATAGATTTGTCAAAATTAAAAAACCAATCCTATTTGATTGATAAAATTTATTATCCACTGCTAAATGATTCTCATCATTATACTCCGTCTGAAACGTATGAGAGACAGAGAGGGATTGAGGGGATAGAGCAGATAATAGATATGCCTTATCCTTTTACAAGCTTGCAATTAATGAAGTCATTTACATCTGCGATTGGAATATTACAAGGTGATGAACTCATAGATTCTATTTGGAACAAATGTGACAATGTACCGCTTGAATGGTTGGGTAAAAAAAGGGCTTTCCTACATGGTAGACATGATTATCCCGAGACAAGGAAAGAAAACATAGAAATTTTTAAAGCACTTTTAACTTTATTAAAAAATAATAATATTAAACCTTTTATCATTATATTCCCAACCTCAAAACTATATCAGCCGTTTCACAACCCTGAGACAAAAAAAAGGTTTTATGAGATTGTGAATTCATTTAAGTCCGAATTTGATTTTGCTTTATATGACTATTTTGATAGTGAATTATTTGAACAATCCGATTTTGCGGATGCTGATCACTTGAATAAAAAAGGTGCCTATAAAATGACAAATATTATAAATGAGGCTATTTTTAAGTCACTCTAAGTTTACTTCTTTTCTAGATCAGAAATTTTAGAAACAGTTCCTGTATAGAAAGGTAGTGTCAAGAAGTTTGTGTAAGGCAGCAAGCAGAGTATTCTTTCGGGACGTGTTGTCACTGTAGTTTGATTATTCAGAGTATTATGATTTGATGCGGAAGATTGAAGAAA
Source organism: Paenibacillus medicaginis (assembly GCF_042138635.1). Classification (NCBI taxonomy): domain Bacteria; kingdom Bacillati; phylum Bacillota; class Bacilli; order Caryophanales; family Paenibacillaceae; genus Paenibacillus; species Paenibacillus medicaginis. The sequence continues at coordinate 1,327 of NZ_JBHIRY010000047.1, forward strand.
GGCTCGTATAGAGACATATTAGGGCGTGTATGCAAACCTAAGCGAGCTCAAATAGGGGATATTGTCCTTACTTTGTATGATCATGAACATATTGTTGGTATTTTAAAAGAAGCCAGAAGGAAGTTCTGATATGACTTTTAAAAATTTAGCCGTTAAACCGATATATGTATGTTGTAGGAATTAGTGAATTCAGCAGACACATCATGGATTACTTAAAATCCGGAAAATAATTCATACGAAAAGAACAGAAAAACTGGGCAGTTAACAATGGAGAGGATTTAATGATTCTAGTTGATGTTCATGGTTCATGCGTGAGTCGAAATATTTTCAATTTTAACAAAAATACTGATATATCTGTCAATCAATATTTTAGCAGGAATAACATTGTATCTAGTATGATGCCTCCTGCAAGCATTTCTACAAATCGCGAAGAATTGATACGTTATAATAGCGAATATTCACATCGTTGTTTGCGATATGCCATTGAAAAGAAAACTGTACCATTGCTTAAAAGTTCCATTGCAGACTTCTTGGTAATAGATTTCTTTGACTTGTGCCAGCCAGTCGCAGTATATAAAAATACTACTTTCTCAACATACGATTATGTATTTTATAATACAGCAGCTTATAAAAGTGAGCCTGAAAAATATAAGACTGTTAATTTTTTGGAATTACCAATTTGGTCGTGGTATGGATATATTGATTTATACTGGCAACAGATGATAGAGAAATTTGGCGAAAATGTAATTTTGGTTCGACTGCAATGCTGTAATAAGTACATAAGTAAAGATGGGACAGTTAGGAAGACTCTACCTAATCTTTTGAACTTTGGCAATCCTATTTATAACAAACAATTGTATGATTTAGAGGAATACGTTATTAATAAGTACGATCCTTACATTATAGATATATCAAAATACTTTGTTGCCGATGAGAATTACAATCCTGATGTAACACCAGTTCACTTTGAAGAAAATTACGGGGTAACCTCATGGATATTAATGGAAGATATTATTTTAAATAAACCAAAACAAAAATATTATGACAATATTACGCCGGAAGTGGTTGCTGATTTGTTGGAAAGACCGGTTGATGATGAAAATTTCAAAATTATATGGGATGAATCGGAAAATTTTTTTTGCTGCATGTGACTTACTTGATGACATAAGCTCTCAATGCGCTTCTTTAGATATTGTTAAAAATAGGGAATGGTTAGCGTCCCTTTACAGAAAAGCGGATGATATTTTTCCTCAATTAAATCTTAAAATAAATGAAAAACTATCAATGATAAACGATTTTATAGACAATCTTGAACAGTGCAAAACAGATAATGATTTTACAAGGCATTATATACAAAAGCTTAAAGAAAAACAGTATTATTTGAATCAACCTGTCGAGGAACTATGGCAGAACTTTCACGCTGCTTTAGAAATGAGTGATTTACGATGGATTCAAATACTCAATTGCTTAGGAATATTACAACCGGAAAATAAGAGTGCTATCTATTATCAATTACAGTATAATTTGGCGATTGATAATAATATTATGGTAACTAAGTTAAAGCAGCGCCTTGGTAATTATCCATCGCCTTAGAAAAGTATAGGTCTGCTCATTCTGGACGAGGTCGGCTATGTACCACTTTAGCCAGACAAGTTCGGAGCTGCTCTTTAACGTTATTGCCGATTGCTATGAGCAGCAGAGTGTGATTGTGACCTCGAACCTGGAATTCGGCCAATGGATCTTGATTTTTGGGGACACAAAGCTCACTTCTGTTTTGCTTGACCGTCTGGTACACCATGCTCACATTCTCCTTCACCGGTGAGAGTTTCCGGCTCAAGCAAGCGATGGAACGAATTCCACAGTAATGTTTTGGCTGGCAAGTGAACTCGGCACTTTTCGCAGCAAAACTCTGCATCTTTCACTTGCAAAAAACACTATGTTTTTGTAGGGCTAAAGGGCGGCTATTTCCAGAACCAATTCGAATCCATAAAAGACTTTAAAAGCTCTGCAGGCTAATCGCTGTCAGAGCTTTTTCATGTTTAGTAATACCCAATAAAATAATAAAATTGAAAAATTATAGATAATATTTATATATTAGAGAGTTTATGTTTAGACAAGCCAGAAGATATAGTTTACCTTTGAAGTAATCAAATGCTACTTAGGTGAATATTTCGATGCGACGGAGCCGCTTGGTTAATGAATGAGAGCCACGATGTTAATGAAATAGAGCCACCCCGGTTCGGGGGTAGCCCTCTGGAACATTATCTTAGAACTGTGGTGCTTTCCTTTTTCTCATGGAATCTTCGCCGTCGATCAGCATTTGATATGAATTATGCACAATTCGGTCCAGGATTGCGTCGGCCATTGTATGTTCGCCAATCTTCTCATGCCAACCATCCGGAGCGAATTGGGAAATGAAGATCGTCGAGGCGCTCTGGTGGCGGGCTTCGATGATTTCAAGCAAATCTCGGGCTTCTGTTGCGGTCAGAGGAACCAGCAACCATTCGTCTATATTGTTTCTGCTACCACATAATGTCCAAAATATGACGGAATAGGTTGTCCAGGAATAGCTGGAATTGTTGACCGGGACCGTGAACCCGTCAAGGCCGCGAAGCGTTCATTTAGCCTTGACGGGTGGTTTCCAACCTGCGAAGCTATCCCATCGCCCAGCAAACCCTTGCTGGGCTTGCCACGCGGCGAGCGACGGGGTGCAGGGGAGAAATACAATGAACCCATAGTGTGAGACACAAGGAGGCGATAAATAAGTTATACTGAATCTATGGAAAAACGGAATCGATATACCGCAGAATTTAAGACGAAGGTTGTTCTGGAAGTGCTGAGAGAAGAGCAGACGGTGAATGAGATCGCTGGGAAGTATGAACTCAGCCCAGTGATGCTGAGCCGGTGGAAGGCAGAATTTTTAGAACGAGCCACGATGGTGTTCGGTCGGGAAACAAAGGAAGCCGAGAAGATGAAAAGGAGCTATGAGGAGAAGCAGGAACAGCTGGAGAAGCTGGTCGGTCAACTGACGCTAGAAGTCAGTTGGCTCAAAAAAAAATCTGGCCTCTAGGACCACCACAAGAGAGCGACAAACGATGGTGGAACGAGATAACCGGGAGATCAGCATCAAGCGTCAGGCCGAGCTCTTGGGAATCCATCGCACGAATGTGTACCGGCAACGGGAACCGAAGCAGGAAACGCCGGAGAATGTGCAACTGATGCACGAGATTGACAAGCTGTATACAAAGCATCCGTATTACGGCTATCGGCGGATGACCGTGAAATTACAAGAGCAGGGATGGGCCGTGAATCGCAAGCGTGTCCAGCGGCTGATGCGCGTGATGGGGATCGAAGCGATCTACCCGGGGCCGAACCTAAGCAAACGGTATCATGCTCAGTATATCCGTCCCTATCTGCTGCGCGGCCTCGTGATTGATCGTCCGAACCAGGTCTGGGGAATCGATATTACCTATTTGCGGATGGGCAAAGGCTTTATGTATCTGTTTGTGATTATCGACTGGTACAGTCGCAAAATCATCGATTACGAGCTTTCCAGCACCTTGGAGAAGGCCTTCGTCTTGACGTGTCTGAAACGGGCGTTGGGGCGCTGTCGGCCCGAGATTATGAACAGCGATCAGGGCAGCCATTTTACGAATGCAGACTACTTGGAATTGTTGGAGAAACACCACGTGAAAGTGTCGATGGATGGTAAGGGCCGCGCGCGAGACAACAGCCGCACGGAGCGCTTTTTTCGCTCGCTCAAATACGAGGAAATCTACCTGAACGAATACGAGAATCCCAGAGCGCTTCGCAAAGCGATTACAGCCTATCTACGCTTTTATCACACGGAGCGCCCCCATCAAGCGCTGGGGTATGAAAAACCGGAAGAAGTGTATGCGCGAGCCGTTTGATGGCGGCAGCCCCCCCCCATTACAAGTCGAAGGAGGACATAACTTATTTTTTTCAAAATTGTGTCTTGACAATGGGGGGCATTACACTCCCGCGCCTTCGCTTGGGCTGTGCCCTCTATCTGTAAAGCCCAGCGTTGCTACTTTGTTATCTTTTTCACACCTAACTATATTCAAATTCCTTTCTTGACATCGTGTAGCACTATAAACGGAAAAACATATTACTTTGTGGTTACGGCTACAGTGAACGGAGTTGAATCTGATTACTCAAATGAAGCGTCAGCTACTCCTCAAGATGGAATTGTAGATGAACCAGATCCGGAACCAACAGGGAACCGTGCAATCTTAGTGGTGACTATGACAACTGGCCTTGAAAAAGAGTTTGATTTGAGTATGGAGAAAGTAAACGATTTTATTTCCTGGTACGAGAATAAGCAGGCAGGATCGGGAGCAGCTTCTTACGCGATTAACAAGCATGATAACAATATCGGTCCGTTCAGTAGCCGCAAAGATTATGTACTGTATGATCGCATTTTAATGTTTGAGGTAAGCGAATATAATAATTGATTAAGTAGCTTCATCGGTTCATCTGATGGAGTTCTTTTTCATCATTTCAATAACCAATAAAAAATAAAAATGAAAATGAAAATATATAGATAATATTTATAGATTAGCAAGTATATGTTTAGACAGGTTTGTGGAAATGGTTTACCTTTGTAACTGTTCAATAATACATAGGGGGAAATTAGTAATGAAGAAATTCGGTAAGTTATTTTTAATTTTTACGTTTGTTTTTTCATTATTCTCGGGATTTTCGGCATCAAGAACATACGCTGCATCAGTTGGCGAGCAACTTTTGAAGGCCGAAGATGGTTGGACAAGAATTGATGACAGTAATAGTAAACTCAAATATATTGGAATGACATGGAACTTTACCACTGATGATAGTCGTTTTTATGATAAAACATATTCTTGGTCAAATAATGGCGCTGAAGACAAAATCGAATTTAAATTTGTTGGAACAAGTTTAAGAATTATTGGCGGTTTAAGAGATAATCACAGCGATAGAATTTCTATAACTATAGATGGCGAAACTGAGTATTTTTCAGAATATAAAAAAGAAACTTCAATTACAATAGGTCAAATACTTGTTTATGAAAAGTTAGGTTTAGAAAACACTGTACACTCTGTTGAAATAAAGCGATTAAATGAAGGCAACTTTTCTCTTGATGCGATTGATATAGATAAAAATGGTGAACTGCTAGATCCTGGTACACCACCAGCTCCTACTGAGCCAACAGAACCTGAAGAACCTACAAATCCAACTCCAGGAGATCCTACAACTCCTGAACTTCCTTCAGGGAACCGTGCAATCTTGGTAGTCACCATGACAACCGGCCTTGAAAAAGAGTTTGATTTGAGTATGGAGAAAGTAAACGATTTTATTTCCTGGTACGAGAATAAGCAGGCAGGATCGGGAGCAGCTTCTTACGCGATTAACAAGCATGATAACAATATCGGTCCGTTTAGTAGCCGCAAAGATTATGTACTGTATGATCGCATTTTAATGTTTGAGGTAAGCGAATATAATAATTGATTAAGTAGCTCCATCGGTTTATCTGATGGAGTTCTTTTCATTATTTCAATAGCCAATAAAAAATAAAAATGCAAATATATAGATAATATTTATAAATTAGCAAGTATATGTTTAGACAGGTTAGTGGAAATGGCTTATCTTTGTATTTGTTCAATAATTCAATAATACAAAGGGGGAAATTTAGTAATGCAGAAACTCAGTAAAGTACTTTTTTTGTTTACACTGTCTTTAACATTATTTCTCAGCTATAACTTATCAAAGGCATCTGCTGCGGCTGTGGGTCAACAGCTTAACTCACCAGAGAGTGGATGGACAAGGTATTCTGCAAATTCATCATTTTTAAAGTATATTTCAGGCTGGTACCATGACACTGATGAAAAAGCTAAGATAGCATATTCAGGCGCTAAAACAGGTGGAACCGGTGAATTAGAATATAACTTTAAGGGAACAGGTTTGCGCATACTCACGGCTGTAAACTATTCATACTCAAAAAAAGTAGCCGTTAGTATTGACGGAAATGTTGAATATTTCTCTCCTCATAATGCATCAGTAAGAGATTATAACTATAACATTTTAGTCTATGAAAAAAACGATTTAGAAATGGGAGTTCACCAAGTTAAAATGTGGACAGTCGAACCCTCTACTAACACTCTTGGAAATGACTATCGTTTATATAGTATTGATGTAATAGGTGAGTTAACACACGAAGAACCGAATACGGAAGATCCCGGAACTGGCGAACCGACTGGTCCAGAAGACCCGACAATACCAGAGGAGCCTTCTGATCCGGAGCCAAATGGTGACCGTGCAATTTTGGTCATCACAATGGTCAATGGCCTGGAGAAAGAATACGACCTGTCTCTGTCCGAAGTTAACTCCTTCATCGATTGGTACGACGCCAAAGATGCCGGCAGTGGATCTTCTAAGTTCGCCATCGACAAACATAATAATAACATTGGGCCATTTAAAAGCCGGATTGATTATGTCATATTCAATAATATCCTGACTTTTGAAGTCAACGCATATAATTAAGTGATTGGAACAGCTTTCTGCTTGGGCTCCTAGTTCACTGCAATCTCCAAATGAAAAGAGCTCTGTCGCTGTTATACAGGACAGAGCTTTTTGTCGAATCTCAATTAGTTAGTGTATTCACTTACCTCAAACGTTAAAACTCGATCATTTGTTATATAGTCCTTTCGACTGCTGAAAGGTCCTTTGTTATTGTCTTGTTTATCAATAGCATAAGATGCCTTTCCAATGAAGTGGCCCCATGATTATTGTAATGCTCTGCTGGCGAACGCTGGCAGAGCTTTCTTAGTTAATGAATAAACCAATAAAAAATAAATATACAAAATTATTGAATATTTTTATATTTAAGTGTTTTTTTGTTTTCACTCGAAGACAGTAATCCTCTATGCTATTTGTAGCCAATAAATATGTTGCATATAAGGAGAGAGATATCTTGAAAAAGTATGTATTATTATTAATTTTAGTTTTACTAATGTCAGCACTAAGAACAACCACGATACGTGCGGCTGAAGCCAATGAATGGGTGCAACTTAATGATATAACGGAAGCCCGAACTGCTGCGGCAGTGGCTGCGGTCGATAATAAAATCTATATATTTGGAGGATCATCCAGTGGTGATCTTGCTATAAATGGGGCAAAAACAAATACTACATATGTATATGATGTTACCGAAAATCGTTGGGGTAAAAAAACTAATATGCCAACAGCAAGAGCCGCTGCCACAGCCGCAGTAGTAAATGGAAAAATCTATGTGATAGGCGGCTATAATACTATTAATAATCAATTAGTTAGAACTAATGTTGTTGAAATGTATGACCCTAAAACGGATACATGGGAAAAGAAAGCACCTCTTCATATAGAAAGGTCGTGGGCAGGCTCTACAGTAAGCAACGGACTTATATATGTTTTTGGTGGAGGCCAGAATAATGACACAGCGTTGAAAAGTGTTGAAGTTTATGATCCCACATTAGATCAATGGACAGAAAAGAACTCGATGCCGTTTGCTTCCAATGGGATTGGAGTTACTTCGTTTGGGGGAAAAATTTATATAGCTGGAGGAACAACAAAACCATACAACACTCCTATCTATATCAAAGAATTTTGGGAGTATGATCCAGCGACAGACGTGTACTCTAAGAAACCTGATATGTTGACCGAAAGAACAGCATTTAGCATACTAGCTAATAATGATAAACTATATTTTATTGGTTCTGTTACACCTAATGGGGGAAGTAGCCCCATTGAAATTTATGATGTTAGAACAGAGACATGGTCTAAATTAGTAGATTTAACGTCATGGAGATTTCAAAGTTCAGCAGTTATGATTAATAACGAAATTTTCATTATTGGTGGAACAAACGGAAGCACTGTGTTAAATAAAGTTGAAAAATATTCACTTAAAAGTGAGGAGCCTACAGATCCAACAGATCCTCCAGAGACGCCAGAACCTGAACCTTCTGATAACCGAGCAATCTTAGTCGTCACGATGACAACAGGACTAGAGAAAGAATTTGATTTGAGCATGAAGGAAATCAATGACTTCATCGCTTGGTACGAAGCGAAACAGGCGGGATCAGGAAAGGCTTCTTATGCTATTGATAAGCATGAAAATAACAAGGGGCCGTTCAGCAGCCGTAAGGATTACATTCTGTATGATCGGGTTCTAACGTTTGAAGTAAGTGAATATTAAGAGTAATCGTATTGTAGCTTCATTGGCTTATGCTGATGGAGCTCTTTCTAAATAAAAATTTTCAAAGCCTGATTCACTAGAATCAATTAGGTTTAATAGATAAACAATAGCTCAAGTTCAAAATTGAATTGGACGATTATGCCATTATTCTTGTTAATCTACCAGTGGGAAAATAATGTATTAAATCATTTACATTCCCAATTGACAATGGATAAGCTTGGGTGGTATAGTCGGAAATGTGAGCGAGAGCTTCACTTCATTTGATGACGAAGGGAATGTTAGTGCATGCAAGGTAAAGTTAAATGGTTCAACGCAGAAAAAGGTTACGGTTTCATCGAAACTGCGGAAGGTGGCGACGTATTCGTTCACTTCTCAGCTATCCAATCTGAAGGCTTCAAAACCTTGGAAGAGGGACAAGACGTTGAATTCGACATCGTTGAAGGCGCTCGTGGACCGCAAGCAGCTAACGTAATCAAATTATAATCATCCCGGCATAGCCGAACTACATAATCGGTAAGATGGTTAGCAATTGAGAAAACGCTAGCATAGACCCTGGAATCTTGATTCCGGGGTTTTTTTTGAGGATTTGAGATAGTATAAAATGCTCTTCTTTTAGAAGTTAGCTTTCTTTCAAAATCAGATAGATAAGTTTAAGTAGAGCTAGTATTTCTATATAACGGCTGGAAAAAATTCTGCTTCATGCGTGCTTGTTCCCCTTGAATGCACATGGATAGATAGAGTGTGTTAACAAATCCCCGCATTTGCCCATCCGTTTTTTACTCCTGCTTAACAAATGTGGTATACTGGAGGGGCAAAGGAGGCGTGACATATGAACTTTACCGTTCGAGGTCAACAGATCGATGTTACTGACGCTTTGAGAGAGTATGTTGAGAAGAAATTCAGCAGGCTTGAGAAGTATTTCGATGCACCGCCAACAACTGATGGAAGTGTCACCTTAAGCACGACAAGAGGGCTGAGCACCGTAGAAGTAACCATTCCTTTGCCGGGGGTGCTGCTCCGGGCCGAAGACAGGAGCGAGGATATGTACGCGTCCATCGACGCGGTAGCGGACAAGCTGGAACGCCAGATCCGCAAGCACAAAACCAAGCTGAACCGCAAGTTCCGCCAGGAAGGCGGTTTGAAGTCGCTGTTCGTGGAGCAGCCGGCTGCGGAGGTGGAGGTTCTCGAGGCTGTAGAGGATGAGCAAAGCGATGAGCTGGAAGTGGTCCGCACCAAGCGCTTTTTATTGAAGCCGATGGATGTGGAGGAAGCCATCCTGCAGATGAACATGATCGGTCATAATTTCTTTGTATTCTCCAACATTGAAAATCAGGAAATAAATGTGGTTTACAAACGCAATGACGGGAAGTACGGTCTGATTGAGCAGGAATGATCGTTTCACCCGGTGCGGATGAACCGCCATGACTAAGAAGATAAGCGAGCCCTTGTTCCAGGTGTATGCCTGGACCGGGGCTTTTTTAGATTGCACTTTTTATAAAGTTTCAGTGAGTACATCGATAGACGTTTTTCTTATGAACGTACTGATAAAGAGCGTGGAAATATGAAACCTATTTTATACCCGCTGCGTCTTTATTTTATGCAATGAAAGAGAGTGGATTTTGCAGATATTGCCCAGCCGGTGTGTGTTGCGGCAACTCCCACAAACTGTTACAATTTATCCAAAGACTTTTTTTCTGAAAATGGCAAGCTGAAAGGTATGAATCAATTTCATTTTCATGGACCCTTTTGTTTGTGAAATTGATTCCATCAATTGTTTTGCGCGAAAGGGGTAAGCCATGCTAGGCATAGTTAAGAAAATATTCGGAGACATGAATGAACGGGACGTCAAACGTCTGATGAAGACAGTTGACATGATTAATAAGATGGAGCCGGACTTTGAGGCGCTTACCGATGAGCAGCTGAAAGGAAAGACAGAGGAATTCCGCAGCCGTCTGGAGCAGGGAGCAGCACTGGACGAGCTTCTTCCCGAAGCGTATGCTACGGTGCGTGAAGCGTCCAAGCGTGTGCTGGGCAAGCGTCATTATGATGTTCAGTTGCTGGGCGGGATGGCGCTGCATGAAGGCAGAATTTCCGAGATGAAGACGGGTGAAGGTAAAACGTTGGTCGGTACTCTGCCTGTATACCTGAACGCCCTTGCAGGGAAGGGCGTACACGTGGTTACGGTCAACGATTATCTGGCTCAGCGCGACAGTGCGGAAATGGGACAAATTTACGAATTTCTTGGCATGACGGTCGGTCTGAACCTGAACGGCATGGATCATGGCGCGAAGCAGCATGCGTATGCCTGCGATATTACGTATGGCACCAACAACGAGTTTGGCTTCGACTATCTGCGTGATAACATGGTGCTGTATAAGGAACAAATGGTTCAGCGCCCTCTGCATTTCTGTATTATTGACGAAGTGGATTCCATCCTGGTTGATGAGGCGCGGACGCCGCTGATCATTTCGGGGCAGGCACAGAAATCGACGGAGCTGTATTTTGCGGCCGACCGCTTTGTGAAGACACTGTCGGTTGAAGAGGATTACACGGTTGATGTGAAAGTGAAATCGGTAGCGCTGACGGAGAACGGCGTGTCTAAGGCGGAAAATTTCTTCGGTCTGGAGAATTTGTACGATCAAGATAACGTGACGATTAACCATCACGTGGTACAAGCGTTGAAGGCGAATGTAATCATGCGTCGCGATGTGGATTATGTGGTGACCGAGGATGAGGTTGTCATCGTTGATGAATTCACGGGCCGCCTGATGGCCGGCCGCCGTTACAGCGATGGTCTTCACCAGGCGATTGAAGCGAAGGAAGCCATCGGTGTACAGAACGAGAGTATGACGCTGGCGACGATTACCTTCCAGAACTATTTCCGCATGTACCGCAAGCTCGCGGGCATGACAGGTACGGCCAAAACCGAGGAAGAAGAGTTCAAGAAAATTTACGGGCTTGAGGTGCTGCAGATCCCGACCAACCGTCCGAACCAGCGCGTGGATATGGCTGATATGGTTTATAAGAGCGTGAAAGGCAAATTCAAGGCGGTTGTCGATGAAATTGTGGAGCGCCACCAGAAGCAGCAGCCTGTGCTTGTCGGTACGGTATCGATTGAGAACTCCGAGCTGCTGTCTGAAATGCTGAAGCGCAAAGGCGTGAAGCACAAGGTGCTGAATGCGAAATACCATGCGGAGGAAGCGGAAATTATTTCGCGTGCGGGCGAAGCCGGCGCGGTGACGATTGCGACGAACATGGCCGGCCGCGGTACGGATATTGTACTGGGTGAAGGCGTAGCGGAACTTGGCGGGCTGCATATTATCGGTACAGAGCGCCATGAATCCCGCCGGATTGACAATCAGCTGCGCGGCCGTGCGGGCCGTCAGGGCGACCCGGGGTCAACACAGTTCTACCTGTCCCTTGGCGACGAACTGATGAAACGCTTTGGCGCTGACAACGTGCTGAATATGATGGAGCGTCTCGGCTTTGAGGAAGATCAGCCGATCGAGAGCCGCATGATTACGCGTGCGATTGAATCCGCCCAGAAGCGGGTGGAAGGCAACAACTTCGATCTCCGCAAAGTGGTGCTGCAGTATGACGATGTGATGAACCAGCAGCGGGAGATTATTTACAAGCAGCGCCGTGAAGTGCTGGAGTCTGAGAATATCAAAGAGATTGTATTCGACATGATCAAGCCTACCATTGAGCGTGTGGTTGAAGCGCACTGCGGAGACGACATTCCCGAGAACTGGGAGCTTGAAGAAGTGGCCGATTACATCAATGGCAAGCTGCTGGAAGAAGGCGCAGTGAGCCGTGACGATCTTTGGGGCAAAGAGAAGGAAGAGATTGTCGAGCTGTTGTTCGAGAGAGTCACTGCCAAGTACAATGCTCGTGAAGCAGAGATCGGCGAGGAAATGGTTCGTGAATTCGAGAAGGTTATCGTGCTGCGTGCGGTGGATAGCAAATGGATGGACCATATCGATGCCATGGATCAGCTCCGTCAGGGCATCCACCTCCGCGCTTATGGCGGTACGGATCCGCTGCGTGAATACCAGTTCGAAGGTTTTGAGATGTTCCATGAAATGATCGCCAGCATCCAGGAAGAGGTTGCGACTTACGTGATGAAAGCGAAAATCGAATCGAACCAGGAGCGTCAGGCGGTTGTGGATGAGAAGAAGATGTCCACCAGCGGAGAGCCTGCGACACCGAAGCAGAACAGAGCAGCCCGGAGATCCAACAAATCTTAAGGCGACCGGAATTTTGGGATAGTATATGTATATATAAGGCTCATTTCATGAGAAGGAGTTTTGCGGAATGATTGATCCAAGTGTAAAGCATGATTTGCGTGAAATAAGCAAGAAACTAACAAATCTTAGGGGGTCTCTTTGACTTAGATCTGAAGCAGGAGATGATCGCCAACTTTGAGGAGAAGATGGCGGCCCCGGATTTTTGGGATGACAATGAGAAAGCTCAGGGCGTTATTGCTGAAATGAATGCGGTAAAATCCTCTGTTGATCAGTATGAGGAGCTCCGCAAGGAATACGAGGATGCCGCCATGATGGTGGAGCTGGCTGATGAAGAAGGCGATGAGGAACTGGCGGCGGAGGTTACGAACAGCGTCTCCGCATTGGTCGCCAAGCTGGAGGAATTCGAGCTGCAGCTGCTGCTGAGCCAGCCTTACGACAAGCTGAACGCCATTCTGGAGCTGCATCCGGGCGCAGGCGGGACCGAGTCGCAGGACTGGGGGCAAATGCTGCTCCGTATGTATACCCGCTGGGCGGAGAAGCGCGGTTTCAAGGTGGAGACGCTGGACTACCTGCCTGGAGATGAAGCGGGCATCAAGAGCGTCACGCTGCTCATCAAGGGTTTTAACGCTTACGGTTATCTGAAGGCGGAGAAAGGCGTTCATCGCCTGGTGCGCATCTCGCCGTTCGACTCGTCAGGACGCCGTCATACATCGTTCGTATCCTGTGATGTCGTACCAGAGATTGCGGATGATGTGGATATCGAAATTCGCACAGAGGATCTGAAGATCGATACGTACCGTGCCAGCGGCGCGGGCGGCCAGCATATCAATACGACCGACTCGGCTGTACGGATCACCCACCTGCCGACAGGCATCGTGGTCACCTGCCAGAACGAAAGATCTCAGATCAAGAACCGTGAACGCGCCATGACCATGCTGCGGTCAAAGCTATATGAGCGTAAAATTGAAGAGCAGGAACAGCATCTGGCCGAAATCCGAGGAGAACAATCGGATATTGCATGGGGCAGCCAGATTCGCTCCTACGTGTTTCATCCCTATAGCATGGTAAAGGATCACCGTACCAATGTTGAAACAGGTAACGTAGGCGCAGTGATGGATGGAGACCTCGATGCCTTTATCGACGGTTACCTGCGCAGCCAAATCAAGGTGGAAACCGAATAATGCAACCCTTCCTACACGAGGTGTACGTTTTTTGAGTACACTTTGTGTAGGAATTTTTTTGCCTAAAATCATACGCCCTTGTTCGCTGCTGTACAGGTATTCTTTGGCGGCCTTGGGGTAACAACGAATATAACAATAAACGAGGTTAAACTACCTCTTAAAGGAGAAATTGAACGATGTCTTCATCTTATTCACCTTCTGAACGGAGAAAGCGAATCGCGGAAAGGATTCCTGCATCGGGGCCAAGGCGTAATGTGCTGGATGTCTTTTTGATTACTTTAGGCTCTCTTATTACAGCACTGGCTTTTAACATGTTTCTGCTGCCAAGCCGGATTGCTTCCGGGGGAGTATCCGGGCTGTCGATTTTGGCGGAGGCCTGGTTCGGGCTGGAACCGGCTTTTACGCAGTGGGCGCTCAATATTCCGCTGTTCATCGCCGGTGTGCTGCTGCTTGGCCGGCAGTACGGCCTCCGTTCGCTGCTGGGCAGCGTACTGCTGCCCCTGTTTGTCTATTTGACAAGCAACTGGCCTGTTCCGACGACGAATCCGCTGCTCGCTTCATTATATGGCGGGATTGGTGTGGGGCTCGGATTGGGGATTGTATTCAGGGGGCGCGGATCAACCGGGGGGTTGAGCATTTTGGCGCAGATCATCCAGAAATATACGGGCTTCAGCTTTTCGCTGTCCGTTGTGCTGCTCGATGGGACGGTTATTTTGCTGGCAGGTTTTGCTCTTTCACCAGAAAACGCGCTGTATGCCCTCATCGGCCTCTATATCACCGGTAAAGTTATTGATGCGGTGGAAATGGGACTTGGTTATTCCAAGGTGGCCTATATCATCTCTAATCACAAAGAGAAAATGGCCAAAGCCATTCTGGAGGATCTGGACAGGGGCTTGACCGAGCTGGCGGGCCGCGGCGGCTTTACCCAAGAGAATCGTCCGGTTCTGATGGTTGTGGTGGGGCAAAACGAAGTCACCCGGCTCAAAACACTCGTCAGATCCGTAGACCCGGATGCGTTCGTGATTATTGGCAATACGTACGAAGTGTTGGGCAAAGGATTTAAAAGAGAAAGCTGAGCGAGAGGTGAGGAGGCCCCCAGCGACTGTGTCAGGTAAATGGCCAGAAACGACAGGCTCATGGACATCGCTATCCTGCTGCATACCGTGCCGATCATAATGGTCCAGGCCAGAGGGTGGATGGAGCGTATCTGCTGGAGCACGGGGGCACCTCCTCTATAAAGAGTGTTTTATCCGATCAGAGTGTGTCAGGGGTAGTGCCTTGTCCGCTGCGCAGGCCCTCGGCCAGCCGCAGGAAAGATCCGACAGCACTGAAAATGCGTTCGTCCGCTTCCGGAACTGGCTCGTGTACGCCGGTCCTAAAGCCGGTTACACCTTCAAACCGGCTGCGCAGGCTGCCGCCGATGGATATCCATTCCGGGGAGCTAATACCGTGCAGATTGCGGACGATGGCCTGCAGCTGCAGCAGCGAACCGATGCCGACCGGGCCTCCGGCGGTGCTGGCGGTCAGGACGGCCTTGCCTTTAAACTGCGCCTGACCGAGGTAATCGAGCGCATTTTTGAGCACACCGCTGATGCTGCCGTGATATTCCGGCGTGGTCAGCATGATAGCGTCAGCCTGCCCAAATGCTTGCAGCAGCTGATCTACGCCAGGGTGCTGCAGATTTTCCGCTTCGGGGGAATAAAGCGGGAGCGGCGTATGATACAGATGGATCAGGCGGATGGTATGTCCCGACTCGCGCATCATGGCTGCGGCATATTCCGCCAGCCCGCTGCTGGCCGCGTTTTTGCGGTTGCTTCCAGTAAGAATGACAATATTCATAGGGGATTCCTCCTGTGGATTGGTGTATTGTCAGCAGCATGTGCTGCTTCTATTAGCATCTTACTTTATTGGCGCAGCGGGAGCGTCGGCAGGGGGATGTATCTTTGCATGGCAAAAACACTCAGCCGCAAGGCTGAGCGTATGCAACTTTGGTATGAGACGGAATGGGCGTTCTAGCTTCCTGTTCCGTTTTTTAGTGCAAAAATGGCCGCCTGCGTTCTGTCGGCAAGCTGCAGCTTATCGAGCAGGTGGCTAACATGGGTCTTGACTGTTTTTTCCGTAATGACCAGCTTATCCGCAATCTCGCGGTTGTTTAACCCACAGGCGATTAGATCCAGCACCTCGCGTTCCCGTGGAGTCAACCGCTCCAGGTGGGAATAGGCGGGTTCGCCTGTTATGTGACTACGGCTTCCGCGCAGAGCTGCAAGGTTTCCCTGTTCTCCCGCATAAGGTGAAGGTGTAATTCCCTGTACACCTTGAACCCCTATCAGTCCCTGGGCATCCGGGGAGGACATCAGCCTCATCAGCTCCCCCGCCGCATCGGGGTGCAGCTCAACCTTCCCCTGATGCACCCTGCGGATGGCATCCGCCAGGTCGGAGGGCTCGATATCTTTCAGCAAATATCCCTTAACCCCGGCCTGGACGGCAGGCAGTACATGGGCCCTGTCATTGAAGGAGGTCATGACGATCACCTTGATCTGCGGATGAGCCGCCCTTAGCTCCCGGGTCGCCGTAATACCATCCATCACCGGCATATTCAGGTCCATCAGAATCACATCGGGCTGCAGCAGGGCTGCCTGTTCGACCGTTTCCCTACCGTTGGAAGCCTCGCCGACCACTTCAATATCCGGCTGGGTGGATAGGAAGACCTGCAGCCCTTTGCGCACCATGGCATGGTCGTCGGCCAGCAGCAGCTTAATCATAATCTGGTTCCTCCCGTTGTCATATCTTTTATCGCGAAAACCTGTTCAGGGGAATGATAGCTTCCACAACGGTTCCGTTTTCAGGGCTGCTCGCAATCGTACAGCTTCCCCCCAGCAGCTCTGCTCGGTGCCTCATGTTAGCCAGGCCGTAATGCGTGTCTCCGGTGACTGGTCGCTCCAGTGCTCCGCCGCGTCCCTGGTCAGCAATACGCAGTGCCGCGCGGTCCGGCAGCAGCCGGAGCTTTATGTCGGCCGTGCCGGCTCCCGCATGCTTGACGACATTGTTCAGGGCTTCCTGCCCGATGCGCCAGAGCGTTTCCTCGACCAGTGAGGGAAGCTGGCTGACACCTTCCATTTCCGTACGAACCTCCAGTCTCAGCATGGCTCCGTATTCCTGCAGCGCAGCCAGTAAGCCAGCTTCAAGACCAGTGGGCCGCAGCTGCTTGATGAGGCTGCGCATCTCCTGCAGGGCGGTTTGCGACAGCTGGCGCATATCGCGGACAGCGGCGGCCGCCGGTCCATCGTTTTCCCCGGTAAGCATGCCCTCCACGCCCTTGGCTGTCAGCGACAGGGAGAATAACAGCTGGCTGACCGAGTCATGCAAATCCCTTGCCAGGCGGTTGCGTTCCTCCAGCCGGGTCAGCAGCCGCTGCTGTTCCTCCAGCTTCACCCGCTCCAGCGTGACGGTAATATGCTCCGCAACGGCCTCGATCACGACGGCGTCAACCTGTGCGGCTTCCTCTTCCTTGCCACCGCATCCGATAATCAGCACAGCCGGTTGTTGGCACCAGGATGGAACAGTTACTGCAAAGGCAGCCTTCAGCCGTGTTCCGTTGTCGCCTGTCACCCGCCGCAGCTCCGCCAGCTCGGCTGCTGAGGCGCGTACGGGACGGTTGGCTGCTGTGCTCTTCATTAGCAGGGTCAGCAGCTGACCGTCGGCAGCGAGGTCTTCGCGGGACAGGCTGCTGCCCGCATATAAGCTGCGCAGGGTATAACTGTCATCCTCCGGCTCAAACAGCGCGGCAACCGGCCAGCCGGCGAACGTCTCGCCGATCAGCCGGGTTACGCGGTCCGCCACCAGGCATAACCTTGTACCTGCGCCTGCGGCCATTTTCGCCAGCTCGCCTCCGAATTCGCCAGCCTTGCTGAACAGCAGCGCCCGGCGCCGCTCTGCCTCGAACAGGCGGATGCGCTCCAGTGCGCCTCCGATTTGCAGCGCAACGGACTGGAGAAGAGCCAGTTCGCTGTCCGTAAAATGGTTTTTGCCGGGGGCGGCTACGTTCATCAGCCCATAGCTGCGTTCTGCGGAACGCAGCGGAACAGTGGCGTGATGGGTGATGCCCCCAGTGTCTGCGGTCCGCTGCTCCTCGGCGTCTTCAAGCCGCTTACAGTTCAGGATGTTAACGGCATTATGCAGCCGTCCGCCCCAGTATTTGTCCACGCACCAGCAGTTGCCGCATTTCATGGGCTGCTTGTCTCTGTATGTAAGGGCAGGCGGCAGATTCCGGTCAGCAACAAATTCATATTCATGCGAGGTATCCATCAGGAAAATCCACCCGCTCGTCAGCCCGGTCAAATCCAGCAGCTGCCCGAGCACGTTTTGCAGCATCGGATTCAGGCTACTGGAGTGATTCAAGGTTTCGGCGATGGTTTTCAGCGTGATGAGCTCCTGCATGCGTGCAGAGTTATTCATACGGCCCCCTCGCTTTCTTATGATTTATAGAGTCTATAAGTTTTCAGCGGAGATGAACAATTCTATAATCGTAAAAATACCCTTTGCCAAACGCAGTTTTATTATAGCATCCACCCCGTATAAACTTAACATGGAGTGGTTGTATTTATATGAATGTAGATGTATAATAATACACATCTAAAAGCAGAGCGGAATGGGGGAGCAGTCTTGGACAGCAAATTGAAAGTGGCAATCGTCGGTTCCACCGGCTACGGCGGGGTGGAACTGATTCGTTTTTTACAGCATCATCCGCAAGTGGAAATTGTTTCGGTCATTTCATCCTCCATCAGCGGAACGCCCATTAGCGAAGGCTTCCCGCATTTGACGGACATTATGGTTCAGGATCTGGACGGAGTCGTGGTGGAGGAGATTGCCGCCAGGGCTGATCTTGTATTTACCGCAACACCTTCGGGTGTAAGCACGGAGCTGGTTCCACAGCTTCTCGAAGCGGGTCTGAAGGTCGTAGACCTGTCGGGGGATTTCAGGCTGAAGGATGGCGCTTTGTACGAACAATGGTACAAGAAGCCGGCTGCTCCCGCCTCGTTTCTGGAACAGGCTGTATACGGTCTGGCCGAAGTGTACGGTGACCGTGCTGCAGACGTGCCTTTCATTTCCAACCCGGGATGTTACCCGACGGCTACGCTTCTGGGGCTGATTCCGGCGCTCAAGGCCGGCTGGATCGACCACCGCAGCATCATTATTGATGCGAAATCCGGTGTGTCCGGTGCGGGGCGCGGCGCCAGCCTGACGACGCATTTTGCGGAAATCAACGAAAATTTCAAGCCGTATAAAGTGAACAAACATCAGCATATACCGGAAATTGAGCAGGTGCTCGGCGATGTAGCGGGAGAGCCGGTTACAGTCACTTTCACCACCCAACTGGTGCCAATGACACGCGGCATTATGAGCACCATGTATGCGACGATGAACGGAAGTTATACGGATCAGGACCTGGTAGAGCTGTATAGGGAGTACTATAAAGGTCGGCCGTTTGTGCGTGTCCGTAATGCAGGAATATGGCCAGCAACGAAGGAAGTAACCGGCTCTAACTATTGCGACATCGGTTTTGCTGCGGATGCAAGGACGAACAGGGTGACGATCATTTCGGTCATCGACAATGTTGTCAAAGGCGCGGCAGGCCAGGCTATTCAAAATATGAATCTCATGATGGGATGGGAGGAAAACCTCGGGCTCGGCTTGACGCCGGTCTATCCGTAACGCGGATATGGGGGAGATGGATATGAGGAAACAGACGTTTGACATCGTGAGCGAAGGCTCAATTGTTACACCACGCGGCTTCAGCGCCGGGGGGCTGCACTGCGGGTTGAAAAAGACAGACCGCAACGATCTGGGAGCGATTCGCTGCGAGGTGCCTGCGACGGCGGCAGCCGTGTACACCACCAACCTGATCCAGGCGGCACCGCTGAAGGTGACACGCGAAAGTCTGGCCGACGGAAGGCTGCAGGCGGTCGTTGTCAACAGCGGCAATGCCAATGCCTGTACAGGGCAGCAGGGCGAGGAGGACGCCTATGCAATGCGTTCCGCGGCGGCACGGGAGCTGGGCGTGGCGGAAAGCAACGTGGCTGTGGCGTCCACCGGTGTCATCGGCGAGCTGCTGAAGATGGACGCGGTGCACGTGGGTATCCAAGCGCTACCGGAGCAAATCAACGGCGGTCGTGATGGGGCGGAGGCCTTTTCGCAGGCTATTTTAACAACAGATCTGGTAAAAAAAGAAGCGTGCGTTTCGCTCGTTATCGACGGGGTTACGGTACATATCGCCGGCGCTGCCAAAGGCTCGGGCATGATCCATCCCAATATGGCGACCATGCTTGCCTTCATGACCTGTGACGCGGCCGTGGAGCAGGCGTCCCTGCAGCAGCTGCTGCAGCAGGCGACGGATACGACGTTCAACATGATTACGGTGGATGGAGATACAAGCACGAATGATATGCTGGTCGTCATGGCAAGCGGGTTGGCGGGCAACAAGGAGCTGAATACGGAGCATCCGGAGTGGGAGGCCTTTGCCGAAGCATTTTCTTATGTCTGCCGCGTGCTGGCACAGAGCATCGCGCGGGACGGCGAAGGAGCGACGAAGCTGGTGGAGGTGTCGGTAAGCGGCGCAGTCAGCGACCTGTCGGCCAGAGCTATCGCGAAGACTGTCATCGGCTCCAGTCTTGTCAAGTCGGCCGTGTTCGGAGCGGATGCCAACTGGGGACGTATTATCGCCGCTGTGGGCCGAGCGGGAGAGCCGGTCAACCCGGAGACCGTCGATATCCGGCTCGGCGATATTGTTGTGCTGCGGGGCTCGCGCCCGGTGGCATTTGATGAAGAAGAGGCCTTGGCCTATTTGCGGGGGGACACGGTGCGGATCGTCGTGGATCTGCACAACGGCGGCGGTGTTGCTACAGCGTGGGGCTGTGATTTAACCTATGATTATGTGCGAATTAATGCGGCTTACCGGACTTGACACTGTACACAGTTAAAGCCGTGGGATTCTTGGATAGTTATACACATCAGAGGGCAGAGGAGGTTTGCAATGAATACCTCAACGAATAAAACAGCACAGGCAGCGCCAGAGCAGCTGCGCTCCAGCTTTGTTATGAAATGCGGTGGCAGTACGCTGGCGGCGCTGCCGGACTCCTTTTTCGACGATCTGGTGCAGCTGCAGCGGGATGGCAGGCAGCCGGTCATTGTACACGGCGGCGGACCGGCCATTTCCGATACGCTGACGAAGCTCGGCATTGAAACAGAGTTCGTCAACGGACTGCGCCGCACGACCGAAGAGGTGCTGGATGTGGTGGAAATGGTGCTGGCAGGCAGCATCAACAAGCAGATTGTGCGCCGCATTATGATGCGCGGGGGCAAGGCTGTCGGCTTGTCCGGCGCGGATGGCCTGCTGATTCAGGCACAGCCGGTAACCAATAGCGCAGAGGTCGGCTGGGTCGGGGATGTGACAGCGGTGAACGCGGAGTTGATCGGCGGCGTAACGGAAATGGGTTATATGCCGGTCATCGCGCCAGTCGGGATTGATGCAGGTGGACAGCGCTACAATATCAACGCTGATACCGCTGCCGGAGCAGTGGCATCCCATATCGGCGTCAGCAGGATGATCGTGGTGACAGATGTGCCCGGCATTATGGGTAATGTAAACGGCGTCAAGAAAGTGCTGCCATCGGTGACAGTGCAGGAGATTGAGGATATGATCAGCACCGGGGAAATTTATGGCGGAATGATTCCGAAGGTGCGGGCAGCCATAACGTGTATCCAGGGCGAAGTCCGCGAGGTTGTTATTGTGGACGGAACGGAGCCGCAGGTGCTCAGCCGTGTGCTGAACGGAGAAAATATAGGTACGAGAATAGCCAGAATGTAGTGTAATATTTGAATGGAAATTTGATCCGGCCCAGCGCCGGCATGAACAGGAGCGTGAATGATATGAGTAACGGGCACAATGTGACCGCAGGCGGAGCCGCAGTGAAGGAAAAAGAACAGGAAAGCGCTTTGTTCCCCACGTATGCAAGGTATCCGCTAAGCCTTGTCAAAGGAGAAGGCAGCTGGTTGTGGGACGACCAGGGAAAACGCTACCTTGATTTCATGTGCGGCCTGGCGGTGACCAACCTGGGGCATGCCCCGAAGGCGGTGGCCGAGCGGCTGAAGCAGCAGTTGGATACACTGTGGCATGTATCGAATTTGTTTCATATCCCGGGCCAGGAGCAAGCAGCACAACTGCTGACGGCCAACAGCTGTGCGGATGCGGTGTTTTTCTGCAACAGCGGGGCGGAAGCGAATGAAGCGGCCATCAAGCTGGCGCGCCGTTATCATCAGAAGGTGAAGCAGAACGGAAAATATGAAGTGATCACGTTTACGCAGTCTTTTCATGGACGGACACTCGCTACATTGACGGCCACCGGACAGGATAAGGTGAAGGAAGGCTTCTTGCCTCTGCCGGCCGGCTTCCAAAGCGTACCGCTCCATGACAAAGAAGCTCTGGAAGCTGCGATCAGTGATGTGACGGCAGCCGTGATGCTGGAAATGATCCAGGCCGAAGGCGGCGTGTATCCGGTGGAAGCGGATTTTGTGGACTACGTTGTGGAGCTGTGCCGCGAGCACGGGCTGCTGCTGATCGTTGACGAAATCCAAACCGGCATGGGACGTACGGGCAAATTGTTTGCCCATGAGCATTATGGCATTGAGCCTGACATTTTCACTATTGCCAAGGGGGTAGGCAGCGGCTTCTCCGTCGGCGCAATGCTTGGCAAAGGCTATCTGCGGGAAGCCTTTACAGCAGGCAGCCACGGATCGACGTTCGGTGGTACACCTCTCGCCATGGCAGCGGTCAATGCGACGGTGGAAATCATCGTTGGCGAGAAGCTGGCGGACCGGGCGGCGGAAATGGGCATATATCTCATGGAGCGTTTGAACAGCCGTCTGGGCGACAGTCCTTTTGTCAAAGAAGTGCGGGGCAAGGGACTGCTTATCGGCATTGAATGTGCCGAGCCAATTGGCGAGCTCGTGCTGGCCGGACAGCGCAAGGGGCTGTTGTTTGTGCCGGCTGGACCGAATGTCATCCGC
Organism: Paenibacillus medicaginis; assembly: GCF_042138635.1. Taxonomy (NCBI): domain Bacteria; kingdom Bacillati; phylum Bacillota; class Bacilli; order Caryophanales; family Paenibacillaceae; genus Paenibacillus; species Paenibacillus medicaginis. Next base: position 24,042 of record NZ_JBHIRY010000047.1, read on the forward strand.
CTGCTGCCTAACCTTTATGTTACGAAGGAAGAGATCGACCAGGCAGTGGAAATACTAGCGGAAGTTATCGAAGAGCATACGGCTGCGAAAAAATAAAACGGCCGCAAATCGCAAACATTGTGATGGGGTTGCACCTCATTTTACCCATATTGAAAGGAGACCCTCTCATGAGCCTAACCGAAGAGAAACTGAAGCTCGACCTGAAGGGGCGGGATTTTATAGAGCTGAACGATTTTACGGCCGAGGAAATTGAATATCTGATCGGTCTGGCGGTGGAGATCAAGCGCAAGCAGAAGAACGGTGAAGTGTATCAGCCGTTGAAGGGCAAGACGCTGGGCATGATTTTTGAAAAATCCTCAACACGCACCCGCGTGTCCTTCGAGGTAGGCATGTATCAGCTTGGAGGTCACGCCCTCTTCCTGAGTAAAAATGACATCCAGCTCGGCCGGGGCGAGCCGATCAGCGATATGGCACAGGTGATGTCCCGTTATCTGGACGGCATCATGATCCGCACGTTCGGCCATAACAATGTCATCGATCTGGCGCGTTACGCTACCGTGCCGGTCATCAACGGTCTGAGCGATCTGGCGCATCCGTGCCAGGTGCTGGCGGACTACCAGACGGTCTTTGAAAAGAAGGGCAAGCTCAAAGGCCTCAAAGTCGCCTATATCGGGGACGGCAACAATATGGCGCATTCCTTGATGATCGGCGGAGCGAAGCTGGGCATGCACGTATCTGTTGCCAGCCCTGCCGGTTATGAGCCTGATAAAAGTGTGGTTGCAGAGTGCCAGGAAATTGCCAAGGAAACAGGCAGCAAGATCGTGGTCACAGCCAGCCCGCAGGAAGCGGTCAAGGATGCCGATGTTATCTATACGGACGTGTGGGCAAGCATGGGCTTCGAGGAAGAGCAGAAGCAGCGTGAAGCGGCGTTTGCAGATTATCAGGTGAACGAGGAACTGGTCAAGCTGGCAAAACCGGATTATCTGTTCATGCACTGTCTGCCAGCGCACCGTGGGGAAGAAGTGACCGCAGATGTCATCGACGGGCCGAATTCCGTCATCTTTGATGAAGCGGAGAACCGGCTGCATGCGCAAAAGGCGCTGCTCGTTGCTTTAATGGCTTAAACGATACAGCATATAAACGATATATTTCAGTTAATGAAATATACATGTGATGAACAATAGCATGGATTCTAAAGCATGGATTCTCGGGGAGGAAGCGGCGTAATGGCAAAAGAAAAAATCGTACTGGCGTATTCCGGAGGTCTGGATACGTCGGTCATTCTGAAATGGCTGAAGGAAACCTATGACGCGGAGATTATTGCTTTTACGGCGGATATCGGTCAGAAGGAGGAACTGGACGGGCTGGAGGAAAAAGCGCTGGCTACCGGTGCCTCCAAGGTTTATATCGATGACCTGCGCGACGAGTTTGCCAAGGATTTTATTTATCCGATGTTTCAGGCGGGAGCTTTATATGAAGGCCAATATCTGCTCGGCACCAGCATTGCGCGTCCGCTGATCGCCAAGCGAATGGTGGAGATTGCCCAGGCGGAAGGCGCAACAGCTATCGCGCATGGCGCTACAGGTAAAGGCAACGATCAGGTGCGTTTTGAGCTGAACGCGGCGGCTCTGACACCGGACATCAAGGTGATCGCGCCTTGGCGTTTGGAAGAGTTCCGCAATCAGTTCCCGGGCCGGGCGGAAATGATTGCTTACGCGGAAAAACACGGCATTCCGGTCACGGCATCTGCGGCGAAGCCGTATTCCACAGACCGCAACCTGCTGCACATTAGCTACGAAAGCGGCATGCTGGAGGAGCCGTGGTTTGATCCGAGCACACCGGAGAACAAGGACATGTTCCTGCTGAGCAATGATCCGGAGGACGCACCAGACACTGCGGAATATCTGGAGCTGGAATTTGAGCAAGGCAACTGCGTGGCGCTGAACGGCGAGCGGTTAAGCCCGTTGCAGGTGATGGAGAAGCTGAACGAGCTGGGCGGCAAGCACGGCATCGGCCGTGTCGATATGGTGGAGAATCGTTTTGTCGGCATGAAGAGCCGGGGAGTATACGAGACGCCGGGCGGTACGATCCTGTTCACAGCACATCGCAAAATGGAGTCCATCACAATGGACCGCGAAGTCATGAATCTGCGTGACAGCCTGATAACGAGATACAGCACACTCGTATACAACGGCTTCTGGTTCGCACCAGAGCGTCTGGCCCTGCAGGCCTTAGTGACGGAGAGTCAGAAAAATGTAACAGGTACGGTACGCGTGAAGCTGTACAAAGGCAATGTGATCGGCGCAGGTGTAAAAAGCCCGGTCAGCCTCTACAATCCGGATATCGCCACCATGGAAGCTGATCCTACCCAGGCGTATGATCAGGGGGACGCAACCGGCTTTATCCGCCTGAATGCGCTGCGCTTGAAGGTATATTCGGGCGTAAACCAGAATAACTAAGGTAGAAATTATTGTGAAATACAGCAAGCAAAACGTTTGTCAATATACATTCCAATTCAAAGATGTCTAATATTTTCAACATGCGCGGGCCGTCCTTATCCGATGACAGGGGCGGCCCGCACTGCGAGAGAGGGGACAGCAGAATGAGCAAGCTGTGGGGCGGACGTTTTACAAAGCAGACGAACAAGCTCGTGGAAGAGTATACGGCTTCCATCAATTTTGACAAAACGCTGGCTGAAGAGGACATTCAGGGCAGTCTGGCCCATGTCACCATGCTGGGCAAATGCGGAATCGTGCCGCAGGAGGATGTCGAGACCATTAAAGCAGGCCTGCAAAAGGTGTTGGGGCGCATCCGCAAAGGAGAGATTGAGTTTTCTGTTGCCGATGAGGACATCCATATGAATATCGAAAAAAACCTGATTGAAGAAATCGGACCGGTCGGCGGCAAGCTGCATACAGGCCGCAGCCGCAATGATCAGGTGGCGACAGATATGCATCTCTACCTGCGCGGCCGTGTGGTTGATCTTGTCGGCATGCTGCATGCCGTTCAGGAGGCGCTGATTGCCCAGGCAAAGGACAACCTGGATACGATCGTACCTGGTTATACGCACTTGCAGCGGGCACAGCCGATCCTGTTCGCCCATCATCTGATGGCTTATGTATCGATGTTCGAGCGGGATATCGACCGTCTGAAGGACAGCTACAAGCGGATCAACATCCTGCCTTTGGGCGCAGGCGCGCTGGCTGGTACGACATTCCCGATCGACCGCCATTTTGTGGCCGAGCAGCTTGGCTTTGACGGGGTATACGAAAACAGCCTGGACGCGGTGAGTGACCGCGACTTTATTGTGGAATTCCTGGCAGCTGCTTCGCTGATCATGACTCACCTTTCCCGGCTCAGTGAGGAGCTGGTATTGTGGAGTAGCACAGAATTTGGCTTTATCGAGCTGGACGACGCGTTCTGCACAGGCAGCAGCATCATGCCACAGAAGAAAAATCCGGACGTGCCTGAGCTGGTACGCGGCAAAACCGGCCGTGTCTACGGCAATCTGATGGGGCTGCTGACCGTGCTGAAGTCACTGCCGCTCGCCTACAACAAGGACATGCAGGAAGACAAGGAAGGCATGTTCGATACGGTAGCGACGCTGGAAGGCGCGCTGCAGCTGTTTGCGCCGATGATCGCCACGATGAAGGTCAACAAAGGACGCATGCGGCAGGCGGTCAATCAGGACTTCTCCAATGCGACGGATATCGCGGATTTCCTCGTCGGCAAAGGCCTCCCTTTCCGCCAGGCGCATGAGGTGATCGGCAAAACGGTGCTGTACTGCATTCAGAACGGCAAATATCTGCTCGACCTGACCCTGGACGAGTTCAAGCAGTTCTCCGAGCTGTTCGATGACCGCATTTATGCCGTGCTGCAGCCGGAAGCAGTGGTGGACGCCCGCAACGTATACGGCGGAACCGCCACAGCACAGGTAACGGATGCGATTGCACGCAGTGAGAGAACGTTGCAAGCTACGGTGCAATGGCTGGAGCTTCGTCGGAGTAATGCTGATGCATGATAGCTAATGTATAACGGTTAATGCATAACAGTTCGATCATATTCGATCATATTAGTTCGAGCATAACAGTTAGAGTATAAAGTTGAAGCGAAAAGGAAGAGGCCCGAGGCGTCAAACTGAACATTGAGCTCGTAAGTTTCTTCCTTTTCAAGATAGCAGGATGTATAGACTTCTTGGTTATAAGCTTTCTGGGCAGCAAACGAACGTGTATAGCGTCTGAATCCACTGTTAAGGGTCGCATCGAAATTTACTTCGTTACATTTTCAATCAAAGATTAGGACACCCCTCACGGATAAGCGAACTGTGCGGGCTATATCCGCCAAGCTTCTATCGCAGCGTGTACGTGAGCCTTCATTCTCAAACTTTTGTACGAAAAGTCATAGCGCGCCTAGTCAAGCTAGGCACAACTTGCCGGTGCAAGTCCGGCCGGGGTAAGGACCAAGCCGCCCTGTAGCTA
>NZ_JBHIRY010000048.1:0-26957 GCF_042138635.1 Paenibacillus medicaginis
GGAAGAGCTGGAAAACCAGTAAAGTACGGCTGAATTTGTTCCTTCTTTCCCCTTCTTTTTTTCTTTCCCCCTCCTCCCTTTCTCTTCCTTTCTCCCCCTTCTCTTTCCCTTCTTCCCCTTCCTTCTTCCCCTCTTCCTTTTCCTTTCTCTCCTTCCTTTCCTCCTTCTTCCTCCCTCTCCTTTTTCCCCCCTCCTTTTTTTTTCCTCCCTCTTCTCCCCCCTTCCCTTCCTCCTTCCTTCTTCTCCCTTTTCTCTTTTTCCTCCCTCTTTCCCCTCTTTCGCCTTCTCCCCTTTCTCCCTTCTCCCCCCCCTCTTTCCCCCCCTTCCCCTCCTCCCCTCCTCCCTCTCTTCCCTCTTTTTCTTCCTTTTCCTTTCCCCTCCCCTCCTCTTTCTTCTTTTCCCCTCTCCCCTTTCCTCCTCCTTCCTTCCCTTCCCCCCCCCTCTTTTCCTTCTCTCTCCTTTCTTTTTCCCCTTTCTTTCTTCCCCTCCTCCTTTCTTCCTTTCTTTCTTCCCTTTCCCTCCCTTTTTCCTCCCCCTTTCCTTCCTCTTTTCCTCTCCCCCCTCTTCTTTCCCCTCTTCCTTCCCCTTTTCTCCCTTTTTTTTTTTTTTCCCGCATTTATTAAGATCGGATGACTGGTCTGTCAATAAATTATATAAATCTGATAGACTTAGCTTTAGTCATATTGTTTCCCCTACTAGTAAGGCAATAGACAACTTTTATACAATCGGACTAGGAGTGCCTTTTCAATTGGAGGGGGGGTTCTCCGAATATGTAAAGAACTCATTTAAACGCTTTAAACGCGTTTCGGTAAGAGATCAAAGAGCAAGCGTTTTTTTGACAAACGAGGGAATAACAAATGAAATTATTCCAGATTTAGTATTGAGTATTTCTAGGTGTTTCCCCAAAAGCTCACTCGAATCATCCTTTAATGATTTAGTAAATGCAAATGGGTTTACAATACAAGCTGGTCAATATATTGTATTTCAAGCAAACAATAGTGTAATAAATAATCAAGAAATTTACGAAATTTCCAACTCGCTAAATCGCATTTCTCAGATTTTCGATTTGCCCATCGTGCTTATTTCCATTGGAGAATGTTTAGGGGATAATGAACTTTGTCATGAGCTAAAACCTCTTCTTAACAATTGCTTTTTCTTTAATAAAGAAGATATTCCCTCACTTACGTTGATGGATAAGGTTGCACTATTGGCAAATGCTAAAGGGTTCATTGGATCAAGTCTTCATGGGAATATAATATCTTATAGTTATAGTATCCCTCATGTTACTTTTTCTGGTGAATATTCAACTAAACTTACTGGTTTCTTCGAATTAATCAACAAAGCAGACTATTGTCTTAAAAAACCAGAGGACTTATCACGAAAAGTTGAAACTATCATCGATTATTTTAGCAGGAGTTTAAATAATACGGAACCACTTTCATTATTTACAGATAAAGTATTTAATTTCATGAAGGATGCTTTCCTAGATAATTCTAAGAATGAAGCCTTGGCCACTTATTCTCAGGAGATTGATGATCTCTTCAAGATGGAGCAAAATATTATCTCCCAAAAAAATCTGGAAATTTCAGCATTATGGGATCGAGTGAATATAGCAGAAAAAAATCTCCAAGAGACCCTTACGAATAATGAGGCCTTGTGGAAACGTGTAAACGAAGCCGAAAAAAATTATAAAGATACGTTATTACAAAATGAAGCCTTGTGGCATCGAGTTAATGATGCAGACCAAATGCTGATGCAACTCAAAGAACAGGTAAGCGCTTTGTGGGAAAGAGTGAATCATAACGAGACCCTGAATAATGAGCTGAGTAATACATTGAAATCAGCCCAGGAAAGTATTAGTCATTTGGAAAATGAAAAACAAAATTTGTTAATTGAACAAGAAAAACTTTCACAGATTGAAATAGAGTATAATAATGCAATGAACAGCTTTATCTATTATTTGAGAAAGAAAATAAATAAAAAGGGAACTCATAAACTATGAATGATTCCAAAATATCCGCCTCTGTTATAATACCTACCAAAAACGGAGGGGAGATATTCCAAAGGGTATTACTGCAAGTACTTTATCAGGACTTAGATGCTCCTTTCGAAGTGGTTATCGTGGATTCAGGCTCTTCTGATAATACAATCAATTTTATTTTGGACCTGCAGCAGCGGCACCACAATATCATTCTAAAGCAAATCAGCCCAAAAGAATTTGGGCATGGTAAAACAAGAAATTTGGGAGCTTCTTTGGCAAATGGAGAATATCTCGTTTTTATTACCCAAGATGCTCTTCCTTATGACCGATATTGGTTGAAAAATTTGATTTTGTGCTTTGATATTGATGAAAATATTGTTGGCGTGTTTGGCCGTCATGTACCTTATGACGACTGTGATATCTTTGAAAAACATAATATCATTACTCATTTTAACAATTTTGGATCTGAGGTTACTATTTACTATCTAGATGACAAAGAAAGATATAATAGAGAAGAAGGCTACAGACATTTATTATGTTATTATTCAGATAATTCATCAGCTATGCGAAAAAGTGTCTGGGAGAGTATTCCCTATCCTGAGGTTGATTTTGCCGAAGACCAGCTTTGGGCTCGACAAATTATTGAAAAAGGTTATAAAAAAGCCTATGCTCCTAATTCTGTAGTTTATCACTCTCATAATTACACGTTTAATCAGCAGTTTAAACGCTATTATGATGAATATAAGGGTTTATACAGAATTTACGAATATGTCTCAGTCAAAAGTATTTTTTTGTTACCAGCCTATATACTCAAACATTTTGTTAGTGATATAAAATTTCTGAGATCACATGCGGACCTTAGTCGAAAACGGAAGTTGTACTGGATGGGCTACTCTTTCGTTAAGAACACGATTAGATATTCTGGAGCGTACCTAGGGGTTTTGGGAAATAAGTACAAATCACTAAATCGATTGTTCTCGAGAGAGTACAAATTGATAAATAAGTAATAATGAGGGCTGATAATGTATAATGTACTTCTGTATAATGCCAAGAAGGCAGTAAAGATAATACAGTCACAGGGTGTATTGCAAGGCAGCAAAACTGTACTTTCAAAGATTAAGAAAAAGAATGAAATCGCCACATCAAAGAAGAATGTTTTTAATTTTTATCATTATTTGTTGCTGGAGAGCCGTGAGGCTAAGCTAGCTTACCAACCTAAGAATGAATTGAAGCTGTCATGGTTTATACCTGATTTTGGTATAGGTTCAGGAGGACACCTGAACATTTTTAGAATTATTCATTTGTTGGAAAAAATTTCTGTAAAGTCAGATATTTTTATTTGCGGGGCATCGCAGTGGGGAAATCCATCAAGTGTAAAGGAGATAATAAATAAGAATTTCTTTCCTTTGGAATCAAATGTGTACATTATTGAAGATAAGATGGATATAAAAAATGAATACGATATTGCGATAGCTACTTCCTGGCAAACTGCTTATTATGTAAGGGCGTTTGAAGATTGCGTAAAAAAAGTATATTTCGTACAAGATTTTGAACCGTATTTCTACCCTCAAGGTAGTGCTTATTCATTTGCAGAACAAACGTATAAATTCGGTTTCTATGGAATTACTGCAGGTGATTGGCTAAAGGAAAAGCTTTCTGCTGAATATGGTATGAAATGCGAAAGTTTTAGTTTTTCATACGAAAAAGATTTATATATACCACATGGGAAAAGGGATAAGGATATTCAGCGTGTGTTCTTTTACTCAAGGCCGCCTACTGATAGAAGAGGTTTTGAACTCGGGATAATGGCGCTAAATGAATTTTGCAAAAAGAATCCTCATGTGGAAATTGTTATGGCTGGATGGGATGTATCAGAATATGAAATTCCGTTCAGACATTTTAATGCTGGTGTTGTAAGGATTGAAGAATTATCGAATTTATATAGCCAGTGTGATGTCTCTCTCATCCTCTCATTTACCAATTTATCTTTGCTGCCTCTAGAACTGATGGCTTCAGGTTGCCCTGTTGTTATAAATCAAGGCAGAAATAATGATTGGATTGACCCTCATAAAGAGTTGTTCATTTATGTTGAAAATGATATTACAGAAATTGCAGAAGTACTTGATCAAGTTATTAATAAAAAAATCAACACGCAAGCAATGTTGGAAAATGCAAATGATTTTCTTCAAAATTCCTCATGGGAAAAAGAGGCGGAACAAATCAAAAATTATATCTACAAGATACTGGGGGACTAAATGGAACAAATTGTAATTATTGGTTGTGGATACCTGGGTTCCCATTTGGCAAATTACTTTAGCATTAAACATTGGCAAGTTAAAGTTCTAGGTAGAAATTCTGTGTATACCAGTATACTTAATCCTAACATTCAGTTTATAGATATTGATATTAATAATGTTGGACAGGTTCAGGAAGAAATTGAAGAAGGGGACGTAGTATTATACGCTGCAGGATCCACCAATGCTACAAATTTATTCGAGGATGTACTCGTGGATGTGCAGCAGTACTATGCTTCATTCATAAAACTGTTAGATACTTGCTGTGGGAAAAACATAAAAAAGTTCGTTTTCTTGTCTTCGGCTGGTACCGTATATAAAAACACTGGAGCAAAATCCAGGGAGGATGACTGCTTGGAGCCTAGTAATATATACGGACTACAAAAAGTGTTTTTCGAAAATTTAATTAAAATTAAACATGTTGAGAGTAATAATTTTCCTTACTTAATTTTGCGTGTTTCTAACCCGTATGGGGGGGTTCAAAATCCTTACAAAAAACAAGGTATAATTCCTGTTCTAATCAACAAAGCATTAAACGATGAAGAGTTTATATTTTGGGGGAATACTCAAGCCGTTCGGGATTTTATTTTCATAGATGACTTCTTAGAGGCGACTTATAGTACAGTAATGCTTCTTGACCGAGAGGTTATTAACATTGGGAGTGGTAATGCTACAACTATAAGTGAAGTCATTTCTTTGGTTGAGAAAAGAACGGAGAAAAAAATAAATATTGTTTACAAAACTACGGCCCAAAAAACTATAATGAAAAATATTATTGATATTAGTAAATTAAATAGGCTGACAGGCTTTAATCCCTCTACCAGCCTTGAGGAAGGTATCTTATCAACAATTTACCAGATGAGAAAAAAAGTTTTTTGATTGCAGAGTGGATTGAGAACTTAGGGGACTCAACGAAATAATGACCCTAGAACAATGGTGAAGGAACTGGAAATCCCAAAACGCTCTCAGAATCTGTTAGACTAAGAGCAACAAGGGATTGGTAGGAACCCTCCTCCGACCCGAAGGAGGGATTCCCATGCCAAAGTACGGTAAAGCAACGCTACGAACAGTTATACCCATTCCTGAATGAGCTCCAGAGGAGATTATTCGTCGCAACCGAAGCACTCGCATATGGACGCGGCGGCATAGCATTCATAGAACGAGAACTGGGCGTTTCGCACAAAGTCATTCAACAAGGCATCCGGGAACTGGAACATCCCGAACAGATCGATAAAGACCGGATTCATAAGCCTGGTGGAGGTCGTAAGCGGACAGTCGATACCGATCCTACGTTGCTCCAAGATCTCCAAGCCTTGATTGATCCCGTCACGCGAGGAGAACCGGATTCCCCTCTGCGCTGGACGTCCAAAAGTACCCTGAAGCTCGCGGCAGCTTTGCAAGAAATGGGACATGCGACCAGTGCCCAAATGGTCATGAAGTTGCTTCATGAGCTTGGGTACAGTCTGCAAGCCAATCGTAAAACGGATGAAGGAAGCCGCCATGAAGATCGGGATGCGCAATTCCAACATATCCACGATCACGTACAACGCTTTTAGTCCGAGGGACAGCCGGTCATTTCGGTCGATACCAAAAAGAAAGAGTTGGTCGGCGACTTTAAGAATGGCGGCGTCGAGTGGCAACCCAAAGGCAGCCCAGAAAACGTACGTGTTCATGACTTTCAAATCCCGGAGCTCGGGAAAGTGAATCCCTACGGCGTCTACGATCTGACGGCAAATGCAGGATGGGTAAGTGTCGGAACCGATCATGATACAGCCGCATTTGCCGTCGAAAGTATTCGGCGTTGGTGGAATACGATGGGGCAACAGACGTATCCAAACGCGACGAAACTCATGATTACAGCCGATGGCGGTGGAAGTAATGGCTCTCGGGTTCGACTATGGAAAACCGAATTACAGAACCTTGCCAACGAAACGGGCCTGTCGATTTCCGTGAGCCACTTCCCTCCTGGGACCAGCAAGTGGAATAAGATTGAGCACCGCTTGTTCTCTTGCATTACACAAAATTGGCGCGGGAAGCCGCTCTCGAGTCACGAAGTCATTGTCAATTTGATTGCTTCCACAACGACTACGACCGGACTGAAGGTACAAGCCTCACTTGATACGTCGATCTACCCGAAAGGAATCAAAGTAACCGATGCCCAATTATCCGAAGTGAAACTTGAAAAAGATTCCTTTCATGGAGAATGGAATTACACCATTTCACCTCAAAACAGGTAGGTTATTTCGTTAAGATCCCTTAATGTTCTAAGAAGCTTATATATTTTGTGGAATAATTATTTTACTGACATGAATAACGTAATTACTAGGAGGTTAACATGAAAGGTATTATTTTGGCAGGTGGTACAGGATCAAGACTTTATCCATTAACGAAGGTAACTAATAAGCATTTGCTTCCCGTTGGTAAATATCCAATGATTTTTCATGCAGTATATAAACTAAAACAAGCTGATATTCATGATATTCTGATTGTTACTGGCAAAGAGCATATGGGCGATGTCGTGAATCTTCTGGGTAGTGGCCTTGAAATGGGGGTAACCTTTACGTACAAAGTTCAAGACGAAGCTGGTGGTATTGCACAAGCTCTCGACTTGGCCGAACAATTTGTTGGTGGTGATCAAATGGTAGTTATTCTTGGCGACAATGTATTTGAGGACGACATTTCTCCTTTTGTTGACAATTTCCGTAAGCAGGCCGTAGGAGCAAAGCTGTTGCTGCAAAAAGTTCATGACCCTCACCGCTTTGGAGTGGCAGAGTTGCAAGGAGACCATATTGTTTCCATTGAAGAAAAACCGAAGGAACCAAAGAGTGATTTTGCTGTTACAGGCATTTATATGTTTGATCATAACGTGTTTGACATTGTTAAGATACTTAAACCGTCTGACCGGGGTGAATTGGAGATCACAGATGTGAATAATGCATATATTGCTAATGGGACACTTACATTTGATGTTCTTGAAGGATGGTGGACAGACGCAGGTACACATGCTTCTCTAGCTAGAGCTAACGAGTTGGCAAAGGATATCATGTTTGGAGAGGAATTTGGAAAGCTGAAGTTGTAATTACAAGGAGGCCTCGTAGTTATGAAGGTTACCCCTTTTCAACTGGAAGGTGCAAAAATTATTGAGCCGGTGGTCCATGGAGATCACCGTGGCTTTTTTGTGGAAAGCTACAACGAACAACTGATGTATGCCAATGGCGTTACTCACAAGTTTATTCAGGACAATCAGTCCTTGTCAGCGGAACCGGGGGTTATTCGCGGGCTTCACTATCAATTGAACCCCAAAGCACAGACGAAGCTGATTAGGGTTATTTCTGGTGCTATCTATGATGTTATAGTTGATATTCGAAAGGAAACCGCTACGTTTGGACAATGGGTGGGTGTCATTTTAAGTGAATACAATAATAGGCAACTTCTTGTACCTCAAGGGTTTGCCCATGGATTTTGTACGTTAGTTCCAAACACGCAGGTAGCTTATAAAGTTGATGAGTATTATTCACCTGAGAATGACCGAGGCATTTTGTGGAATGACCCTGCTCTTGCAATCGACTGGCCAACTTCCAATCCCATTCTTTCGGAAAAAGACAAGAAGCACCCTGTGCTGGCAGATGCAGAAATGAACTTCTAGTTGGGCATAAGCAAGTATGTGATTTGGCCCACTCATAAATTATCGAATGAATATATGATTAAAGCGTTTTAAGGAGGCTTTTATGAAACTTCTTGTCACAGGCGGTGCCGGCTTTATCGGCAGCAATTTTGTCATGTATATGCTGCAGCAGCATCCGGGTTATCAAATTGTCAATGTGGATGCACTCACGTATGCGGGCAACCTGGAAAATTTGAAATCGATTGAAGGAAACACCAATCATACTTTTGTAAAAGTGGACATTACCGATGCTCAGGCGATTGATCAATTGATGCAGCAGGGAATTGACGTTGTTGTGAACTTTGCGGCGGAATCCCATGTGGACCGTAGTATTTTGGAGCCGGAAGTCTTTGTGAAGACGAACGTGCTCGGCACACAGCTTCTGCTTGATGCCGCCAAGAAATACGGTGTGACCAAATTCGTTCAGGTTTCAACGGACGAGGTGTACGGCACACTGGGTGAAACAGGCCTGTTCACGGAGGAAACTCCCCTTCAGCCTAACAGCCCTTACTCGGCCTCCAAGGCGGGCGGGGATCTGATGGTTCGCGCTTATCATGAGACGTTTGGACTGCCGGTGAATATTACTCGCTGCTCCAATAACTATGGTCCATACCAGTTCCCTGAAAAGCTCATTCCGCTGATGATTTCTCGTGCTTTAAGCGATCAGAAACTACCAGTATATGGGGATGGCATGAATATTCGTGACTGGCTGTATGTGGAGGACCATTGCAGCGCAATTGATCTGGTTATCCATCAAGGCAAAATCGGAGAAGTATACAATATTGGTGGCAACAATGAGCGCACTAATGTGCATATCGTAAAAACCATTCTGGCAGAGCTGGGCAAGCCGGAATCCCTCATTGCCTATGTAGAGGATCGTCCAGGCCACGACCGTCGTTACGGCATTGATCCGACCAAAACGATGACTCAGCTTGGCTGGAAGCCTAAGTATTCGTTTGAAACAGGCATCAAAGAAACCATTCGTTGGTATTTGGATAACAAGGAATGGTGGACGCGAATTCAATCCGGTGCATACCAGGAATACTATGCTAAGCAATACGGTTCTCGCATGGGGGAAGCGTAAGATGAAGGTACTTGTGACCGGTGCAGGAGGTCAACTCGGTAGAGATGTTGTCCGAGTTTTGACCGAAAATGGTCATGATGTTCTAGCCTGCGATCGAGAAACATTGGACATTTCGAATTTGAAGCAATCCATCCAGATTACTCAAAGCTACAATCCTGATGTTGTTATTCACTGCGCGGCTTACACTGCTGTTGACGCTGCGGAGACTGACGTGGACAACGCATACCGTGTAAATGCAGCAGGAAGCCGTAATATGGCGCTGGCAGCAGAGAAGGTCGGTGCCAAGCTGATCTATATTTCGACGGATTATGTTTTTGACGGTAGCTCCCCTAAACCTTATCAGGAATATGATAATACCAACCCGCAGTCGGTTTACGGTAAATCTAAACTGGCGGGAGAGGTGCTGGTGCAGACGCTGTCTTCCCGTTACTTTATTGTCCGGACTTCGTGGGTATACGGGCTTCATGGCCATAATTTTGTGAAGACGATGCTTAAGCTTGGACAAGAAAAGCCAGTTTTAAAAGTGGTTGATGATCAAAAAGGTTCGCCTACTTACACAGTTGATTTGGCCCAATTTTTGTTGGAGTTGATGGGGACTGAAAAATATGGAGTTTACCACGCATCAGGCAGCGGGGCTTGTAACTGGTACGAGTTTACTAAAGCTATTTTTGAGGAAGCTGCTCAGATTCTGAAGTTAAGCTTTATTGCAGAAGTGCTGCCTTGTTCCACTGATGAGTTTCCAAGGCCTGCACCCCGACCAGCCAACTCTGTGATGGATCACCTATCCATAAGGGTGAATGATTTGGCAGATTTCAAGCCTTGGAGAGAAGCCTTGCAGGAGTTTCTCAAGGAACTTGCCACGACTCGAAAAACAATATAAGGTTTTGGGCCAAAGAGCCGCCCCTAATATCATTGAAGTTGGTTTAGGGGCTGTCATTAATATTTTTAGGACACTTCCTGATTTAAACTGCCCTCGTAAATTGACAGAATAAAGAATGAATATCAGTTGAGCGGTCTTAGCCTTAGGCTAGATGGGGCTGGGCCGTTCAATTTTAAAATGAATGTCTTTTATTAACTTATATTATAGATTTATTTATGTGATTTATAAGTAATCTTTAAGAAAAAAAGCGTACATATCACTAATTGTTTTTCTTAGAGTTATGGGGAAGGGAAATGTTTAATATCTAATAGAGAGTTATTTGCATTTAAAGTGATCCGCAATTTTTATATTACGTTTTCCTTCTTTATCGGGGGCTTTTGGCGATAATATGGTATAATAAACTTGTTTGTATATCTGGTAAAATATTAATGCTTTTTGTTGGAACATGTTGAAGAGCATGATACATTATGACTTATAAAGTGAACAATGAGTAGAGGGATAGGTGCTTTGTACTTAATTTAATGAAAGGATGTTAAAATTAATGCGTTTCTTACTTCAAGGAAATAAAGTGATTTACGGTGGTTTTATTTTCTTTCTTATTTTATTGGTAGTTCCTTTCTTTATACAAGATAATGTTTTTAAAAATTTGCTTTTTTTGGCGTATTTTGATGGTATTATTTTTGCAATGTTTCTGCTTGTCATATTCAAACTGAACTATATTCACAGGAACGAAGTAATTCTATATAGTTTATCGTTTGTTGCTTTGTCTCTTTTTGGAGTGTTAATTATAAATTACATTTACTCAATTGAACATACAATATATTTCTCTGACAATGCATTCTATTGGCAAAAAAGTAAGGTTTTCTATGAAAGCCTTGATCAAAATTTTATTCATGTCATGTACAATGTATATTTATCTATTCTTCATAATGATTATAATGATCTAGTACTTTTGTTCCTATCGCCTTGGATTGGAGTATTTGGCTTTGGATACAAGGGGTACATACTCAGTGTATTTTTTGCATTTTTACTGCCAGCTTTCTTTTTCTTTGTAGTTCTCTCAAGTAACTTGATTAGAGAGCTTAAAGAAAACAAGACTCATATAGGTCTCCCTATATTGGCCGCATCTTTCATTGTCTATTCCTTTAGCGGTGTAGTTCACCCCAGTTTAATTGGTTATCTTGATGTTGTAGGTCTTATACCCATCATGATGTTATATCTTCTCGTCTATAAAAAAAGAGTAAACAATTTTAATGTCTGGGATATAATATTAGCTATAATTTTGCTTATTTCTTTAGCTTTTTTACGCAGATGGTACGCTTATTTTGTAGTATCATTTTTTGCAGCAATTTTTATTACAAATTTCCTTAGAGTAATTTGGGACAAGAATTTTAAATGGAAAGATTTTTTCCTAGGCGCTGTAAAACTTGCTATTATTGGTCTAGGGTGCTTAACAGTTTTGTTTATTTTTTTCAAACCATTTATCATTTTAAGTACACGTGACATAGGAAAAGGGGTATACGAATATAATAATTCCCCAGTTCTTGAAAAAATTATCGAAACTTCAAATGTTTTGGGCTTGATTACTGTGTTACTTGTATTAGCCGGGTGTGTAATCGGTATTATATTTAAACAAAGCCGGTATTTTGCTATTTTTTCAATTCTTCAGAGTTTGATAGCCTACTTATTAATCACTTCCGAACAGGGACTGTCTCCGCAACATATCATGTTGCTATCGACCGGCTTAATGATACTCGTTTTTTTAAACTTTAATTATATGAGTTGGTTGAAATGTATCTTGGAAAAAAAAACCAAGGTGAATTCTAAATCAGTACTTACTTTAGTGCTTATTTTTTGTTTTGCCCTGAGCAGTCTCTTTATCTATAATGGATATTTTAAGGATATTCAGACTGCCGTCGGCCCTATGACTGTTCTTTCGAAGCATAATGAACCAAGAGTAAATAAAGATATTGATCAAATTAAAGAAATCACCAATTATCTCAATAGTCTGTCAAGTTCCGATAAAACAGTGTATGTTATTTCAGGTGAATGCTGTTATGACGATGTATTTAATAATTTATATTTACCCGAGAAAACAAATGCATTAAATAATCTGATTCGTTCAGCTTATAACGATGCTTTAGGCTTTCCAAATAGACTATTAAGTTCAGGTTATGTTGTTGTGGTTAGTCCTATAGTTTCAAAACAACTGGCGGTAGAAAAAACGGCGGAATACTTTACTGAGGGACGTTTCGGCAATTACCATCTTATTAAAGAGGTTAATTTGAACAGTGGCCACAATGTCAAAATTTTCGAACGAAGGGGACCATTTACTGCTTCTTCCTTAAAGGCTTTAAATGATTTGCAGGGAGAGTATTACAAGAGGTATCCGGATAAAAAAGAATACTATACCTTTGCAGATTATCGAGTGAACATTACAGATGCTTATTCCGGGCTTTCAGGTTTTGAAGTCGGATTAACACCAGAAAAAATAATCCTTCATCCAGGGGAAGCAGATGATAATGAAAGCATTTCATATATTGAAATTAATGCCGAAAAAGCTTTTAAAAAATTATCTTTTACCGCAGCCATGGGCACTACAGATCAGAATATAGCTCCTGTTGAGGGAGTTGCAGAGGTATATGTCTCTGTTTTAGGGGACGGGACGCTTATTGATAAAAAATATATAACCATTAATCACCCCCATAGTTTTAATGTGGATATTGCTAAGTATAAGAATGTTAAGGTCCAGGTGGATAAAGGTAAATACTCGAATAATACAGACACGACTGAACTTACTAATGTTAAAATTGATTAGTGAAATATAATAATAAAAAGGAGTAGCTATGTTTAAAACAATAACTATTCTTATCCCTGCCTATAATGAGGAAGAGGTAATACAACAGCTATATACTCGTCTCAATAAAGTTATAGAGACAATAAAAGGTTATTCATTTGAAATATTATTTGTAAATGATGGCAGTAGGGATTGTACTGCTGAGATTATCAAAAACTTGAGGATAAAAGATAAAAGAATCTCACTAGTTGATCTGTCCCGTAACTTTGGTAAAGAGATTGCTATGATTGCCGGATTGGATTTTTCCAGAGGTGATGCTGTTGTTATTATTGATGCAGACCTCCAGGATCCTCCCGAATTAATCATTGAGATGATTGAATATTGGGAGCAAGGCTACGACGATGTTTATGCCAAAAGGGAATCAAGAGCGGGTGAGACATGGTTCAAAAAATGGACTGCGTCAACTTTCTACAAGTTGCTTCAAAAAATAAGTAGAATACCCATACAGGAAAACACAGGCGATTTCCGCTTGCTTGACAGGCGTTGCATTGAGGCACTGAAGCAATTGAGAGAAACTCAAAGATATACAAAAGGGATGTTTAGCTGGATTGGGTACAATAAGAAGGAGATTCTTTTTAATAGAGATTCTCGTGCAGCTGGTCATACCAAATGGAATTATGCTAAGCTCTTGGATTTAGCGATTGAGGGTATAACATCCTTTACAACAGTGCCTTTAAGGATATCATCCATGCTAGGTATAATTATTTCTATATGTTCGTTTTTTTACATGTTGTTTATCATAACGAAAACACTGGTTTTTGGTGAATCTCAGACAGGTTATCCTTCCTTAATGACAGTAGTTTTGTTTCTGGGGGGGATTCAGTTGCTCTCATTAGGGATTATTGGAGAGTATTTAGGCAGAATTTTCAATGAAACAAAAAGAAGACCTTTATATTTTGTTAAAGAGTACAATGACAATAGGGAGTTTATAAGCGCAGCACAGCATTCAGAAAAAGGCTATGCCCAAAGGCAACGAATATGAAATTGGGAAAAGAAATGATTAACTACATTATCTTTGGTGTTTTGACTACAATCATTAATTTGGTCACATATGCTGTCTTCACTAAAGTCCTTAATGTAGATTATACATTGTCAATTACATTCGCCTGGTTTATTTCCATTATATTTGCTTTTGTTACTAACAAATTATACGTGTTTAAAGGTAAATCTCGGCGTTCCTTATTAAAGGAATTTGTTCTGTTTTTTATAATTAGAGTCGCCTCTCTTGTACTGGATATCGTTTTGATGGTTGGATTGGTTGAGTTAATCGGTGTAAATGATTTATATGCTAAAATTGTGGTCAATATTGTGGTAATTGCAGTTAATTATGTGGCAAGTAAGTATATTGTTTTTGTAAAGAAACGGTCAGCTGGATTGGACAAATGATGATGGTTGCATGCTCACTTTATCAACGAATACATCTTCTTTATTGAATGCAGGGAAAAATCCTTATAATACTGAAGATAAGCTCAAGGCAGTGCTTCTGCCTTGTTCCACTGATAAGTTTCCGAGACCTGCACCGCGCCCGGCCAACTCGGTGATGGATCATTTATCCATAAGGGTGAATGACTTGACGGATTTCAGGCCTTGGAGAGAAGCTTTGCAGGATTTTTTGAGGGAGCTTGCGTCAGCTCAAGAAACAGTATAAGAATAAGAGTGAAATCCTCCATATTTATGGGGATTTTTCATTTTAGGTATGTGCTACATAAAGCTGATATAATGAATGAGATCAAATGACCAGACTTTAGTGTTTCTGCTACCACATAATGTCCAAAATATGACGGAATAGGTTGTCCAGGAATAGCTGGAATTGTTGACCGGGACCGTGAACCCGTCAAGGCCGCGAAGCGTTCATTTAGCCTTGACGGGTGGTTTCCAACCTGCGAAGCTATCCCATCGCCCAGCAAACCCTTGCTGGGCTTGCCACGCGGCGAGCGACGGGGTGCAGGGGAGAAATCCCCTGCGTGTTCCCCTCAGGGGGACGGAAGGGGGGGCTTTCAAGTATTTCCTAAATATACCACGGCAAGTCGGCCGTCAATGTCCATCAGATAGGGTGAAATGGCCAATCCTGTCCGACAGGGGCCTTTTTAGCTGGAAAACAGAAGAAATTGGACATTTCGGCCTGTCAAAGTAGCGTTGTGAAATAGCATAATCATGGGAGTTGGACAGGATTTCCACCAAAATGAGGACAACTCATTCCATCAACCTTTGGACTGGATAGATTGGTAATAACACTTTAGACGCAATCATACTTTGTGGAGGGGATTCCACTGGATCCGGTAAAAATACAAGTTCTATTATCTACATATAACGGTGAAAACTACATTGAGGAACAGCTTCAAAGCTTGATTTCTCAACAGGATGTTCATGTGCAAATTTTGGCGAGAGATGACGGATCATCAGATTCAACGGTACATAAGTTGGAGGCATTCAAGAAACTATATCCTAATCAGATTGAAATACTAAAGGGGAAAAATCAAGGGGTAATCCGAAGTTTTTTCGAGCTTATCGAGAAATCCAGGCCTGAAATCAGTTATTACGCTTTTTGTGATCAAGATGATGTGTGGAAGCCTGATAAACTGGCCAAGGCAATCAAAAGGCTACAGGAGTGCAAAAACGACCAGCCTTTAATGTATTCATCCACTACCCAAATGGTGGACGAGCATCTGAATCCCATAAAGGTTTGGCCTGAGCCCCCCCGCAAACCTTTGTCTGTCTATAATGCTTCTATTGAAAATGTATGTGTTGGATGCACTGTTGTAGTAAACAAAGAAACCTTGGAGCTTGTGAAAAGGAACATGCCCCGCAACATCAACAATGTCATCATGCACGATTGGTGGATTTATCTGTGTGTTTCTTCATTTGGGGAGGTCGTTTTTGATCCGGAGCCTTCTATACTGTATCGGCAGCATCAAAGCAATGTTTTGGGAGGGGCGTCAGATGGTTGGTTAAGTAAATGGCGTAAGCGGTTGAACAGATTTGTGAATGGCAATAATCACTTTATCCTGAGCAAGCAGGCTCATGAGTTCTTAAGTACTTTCGGTAAAAAATTAGATCCTGCTTATTACAAAGATTTGTCCGAGTTTCTGAATAAACATAACGGAGGAGCTTTGAGGCGGGTACGTTACGTGATAAATACCCCATTTTATAGACAGTCTTTTCTGGATGATTTAATTTATCGAATTGTTTTTATAGCGGGAAAGCTTTAAGATTTCGTATCTTTAAATTATAAAAGTCTCACTAGAACAAGCAATTGTTCTGAAGTGAGACTTTAAACTATGATTGTATTATTTTTTCTTTGGCTCTGACATTGTCATTACAACCATCCAGGCGTGCTTTCTCAAGAAAGGAAGAGCTCTAAAAAGAACTCTATCTATAGCATCGCACGCAGAAACCATGTTCCTGAAGAATCTGGCTTTTCTAAAAGGGCTTAACGCCAAAGTAGCTAAAAAGAAATAACGTGTCTCTACCTTGCCAAAATATTGGCTGGCCAAATGAATATCATCCATCATAAGTGGATGCTCGTCCTCTGTACGGATATTGGGTGTCCGATTGCGATACCAATTAATGAGCGGATTATGTCCCAGCGGCTCAGTGAAAATGGCCTTGCCATCAGGCTTAATTGTTCTAGCCAATTCTCTGTAAGATTTATGTAGATCCAAGTGATGAAGGATACCATTACCGCAGATCAGATCAAAAGTATTATCGGAGAACTCCAGTTTCTCAGCATCCATAACAAGGAACTCCATTTTATGGGCTAAACCTTCTTGTTCTGCCTTAACGTTTGCTTTCTCAACGGCAACATCCGATATATCAATACCTCTGACAAAGGCTGCGCCTTCCCGGGCTAAAAAGTATGAATAAGCACTGAGTCCACACCCATATTCCAAAACCTGCTTGTCTTTGTGAGAGGCGAGCAGCTTGTCCCTATAAAAGTTGATAAGCGACTCTGTAATGGAGTAAAACTTTTCGTTTGCTATTTCTCTGGCGGTATTATCACCGTCAAACACCTGGTTGTGAAAATCTTTTTCCTTTGTAATTTTTGTGCTCATCGGATCCCCCTGATTTAGACACGTTCATTTTTTTGGTTAACGAATGGGAATATTATACCACACATAGGGAAGATGTTCTTAAATGAATTTGGAGGTATGTACACGAAAGTAACACTTTAGCTGCAACTTTCTCGGATTACACTCGTCTAAGTTCGTAAAAGAAAGATTGGTAAATTTCTGGGCAGAACGCAACGAATACATGTTCTTTTTTGGAAAAATATAGTACAATGGAGTTAGCACAACCAAATCTAAGCTTGCAAGGGCGGTCGGCTATCTTCCCTGACAGGGGGTGGAGCCAGTGACAGTGTATGAAGCGCTCAGCCTGATGCTGACGTTCGGCGCGTTTGTCGTCACACTGTTGTTTTCGGATAGACGAAAATAGACCGCCTTGTAGCAGGAATGGTCTATTTTCGGTCCTTATTGATTTTGAAGCCGCCCGCTCTTGCACTCGGCGGTTGTGCGCTGGACCGGCTGCCACCGGTCCTTTTTTCCATAAACATCTTACCACGAAGGTTTTCAATCCTCAACAGGCGATTGTACCTGTACAAGCCTTTTTTAGCGCTCTAAGGCCAAGATATGTGCTATAATGACGTTAGATTTCTATTTTTGTCAGGAGAGCACCCATCATGGATGTAAGCATTCTGATCGTCAACTACAACACACAGCGTCTGACCCTGGATTGCTTGCAGTCCGTGTTTGCTTCCCGTACGCAGTACCGCTACGAAGTGATTGTTATCGACAATCATTCCGCTGACGGCTCCGTCGAAGCGATACGGGAGCGGTATCCGCAGGTAACGGTCATCGCCAACCAGGAAAATACGGGCTTTGCCAAAGCAAATAATCAGGGGATTAAAGCGGCGCAGGGCCGTTATATACTGCTGCTGAATTCAGATACCATTGTACAGCCGGATACGCTTGAGACCATGATCGAACTGATGGATCGCCGCCCTGAACTGGGAGCCGCCGGCTGTAAAGTAATATTACCCGATGGCTCGCTCGATAAAGCGTGCAAACGTGGATTTCCTACGCCTTCGGCATCCTTTTATTATGCCTTTGGTTTCTCCAGACGTTTTCCGTATGATCCGAAATACAACCAGTATCAGCTTGGTCATCTGGATCCGGATGAAGAATATCCTGTAGATGTGCTGGTCGGCGCTTTTATGCTGGTCCGGCGCGAAGCCATCGATCAGGTAGGGGGGCTGGATGAGACCTTCTTTATGTATGGCGAAGATATCGACTGGTGCTACCGTATCAAGGAAGCAGGCTGGGGTATTTACTACTACCCGCGCACATATATTGTTCATGTCAAAGGAGGCAGCGCACGCCGTCGGCCTTTGAAAATTATTTATGAGTTTCATAGAGCGATGTGGGTATTTCATCGCAAGCATTACTTCAAGAAATACAGTATGATTACGAATACGGCGGTTTATATGGGCATCACGCTGAAATTCCTTATGGCCCTTGTTCAAAATAAATTGACGCCTCCGTCCAGAACGGATGGACGCAGTGAAGAATCCCGTACTGAGGTGAAAGCATGATTCGCAGAAATCAGCGGTATTTAACCCAACTCTATATATTGGCTGATATGGCGGTTATCCAACTGTCTTTTCTGCTAGCCTGGTTTCTCAAGTTTGAGAGCGAGTGGATTTCCCATGTAGAGCCGCTTCCCCTGGAAGTGTACTGGGGATGGAGTCTGATTTATGGAATGATCGCCATCAGTATCGGCATTATGGTGGGGTTGTATACGACGACCCGCAAGAAAAGGTTTGTCGACGATGTGATCAAGATTGTACAGACACACTTCGTCGGCCTGTTCGTTCTTTTGAGTGTCATGTTTTTTGTTAAACAAGTCGATATTTCAAGATCCTATCTTGCCATGTATATGGTAGGCAACGTATTTTTTATCCTGCTGTACCGTTATTATGTGAAAAGAATTCTGAAAGCATTCCGCCAGAAGGGCTACAATAAACAGTTCATACTGATTCTCGGTGCGGGATCGCTGGGCCGGCAGTTTTATGACAACTTGAAAAATTATCCGGAGCTGGGTTATGAAGCTGTCGGCTTCCTGGATGATTACCGGGAGTGGGATGAGCAGGAAGCGGCGCATTACCGCCCGATCCTGGGAACGCTAAATGAGCTGGAGGAGACGCTGAACCGTCTGATGATTGATGAGGTCATTCTGGCCTTGCCACTGGATGCGCATGATAAATATCCAAGGATCATCAACCTGTGCGAGAAAGCCGGCGTTCGCACGATGATCATCCCGGACTTTTTTGATTACCTGCCAGCCCGTCCTTACTTTGATAATTTTGCCGGCATGCCGATGATCAATGTCCGGGATATTCCGCTGGATGTGGCGGCCAACAGGCTGTTCAAGCGCACGTTTGATATCTTTTTTTCATTGGCTGCGATTATTCTGACCTCTCCGGTGATGCTGGCCGTGACGGTCGGGGTGAGGCTGACTTCACCAGGGCCGGTTATTTTCAAGCAGGAGCGTGTGGGGCTGAACCGTCGCACATTTTATATGTATAAATTCCGCTCGATGAAGGAACTTCCTCCGGGAACGGAGGATAGGGGCTGGTCCACCAAAGATGACCCACGGCGGACAAAGTTTGGCACCTTTATCCGCCGCACCAGTCTCGACGAGCTGCCGCAGTTTTTCAATGTGCTGCTCGGGCACATGAGCGTCGTGGGTCCGCGGCCGGAGCGTCCATATTTTGTGGATCAGTTCCGGGAGGAAATTCCGAAATATATGGTTAAGCACCATGTGCGTCCGGGCATCACCGGTTGGGCTCAAAGCAATGGGCTGCGCGGTGATACTTCCATTGAGGAACGCATCAAGCATGATATTTTCTATATTGAGAACTGGTCACTCTTATTTGATATTAAAATCATTTTCCGTACGATCCGCAATGGCTTCAAAAACGCCTACTGAAAAAAGGGTCCCCAATAAGGTCTATGAACCTGGGGGCCCTTTTTGTATAATGCGCAAGAATGAAGCTGTCCTCGACTCTTAATCATTCAGCCAGTCTGTCTTGCCACAAGTTGTGCACATAACAGAGAGCGAGAAACCTTACTCTCTATAAAAAGTTATTCACAAAAATAAGGTTGGCAGATACTTTATCCACATAAATCCACAGATTATCAACAAGTTATTCATATTTACCCACAGATAAACCTTTTCTAGTCCACAGAATATCCACGTTTACCCACAATTTATTAACAGGCTGTTTATATGTCTTCACATTTATGCACAAATTTCAGGCAGCAGCTGCATTACAGACTTGGCCTGGACAGATAGGAGGCGAGCTTAATTGCTCTGATATTCCGGATAAGGTTCAAACGAAGCTTGGCCTGCCTGTAAAATCCCGTTTTTATAGACATAGCTCACCCGAAGATCTCCGATAAACTCAGCAGGGGAAATTTGAACGGCTGCCCGTGCGTGCAGTGTGTTATTTTCAACAGAGTAGTAGAGAATGCTTCCTATTCCGGGGCCAAAAAGATGGGACGGTTCGGCTGCGATTTGGGCTTTCGAGATTTTAGTCACTTTTCCGTTCAGGTTAACCTTAACCCCCTGCTCTGTGATACGCCCGGTAAACTGCTTCATCATAGCAATAAGGGGATCTTCATGAAGAATACTCCCTCCATGTGCATCCAGGACAACCAGATCCGAAAGACTTAATCCCGTTCCATATCCGATATTCGTAATCACGATGATCTCTTCCTCGCCATCCCCTGTTAAATCGGTCGTGGTTACCTGCAGATCCCGGTTTGTAGTAACACTTTCAATAGGTAAATAATTACGGGTAAAGTTCGGTGTAGATATGCCCATTCGCTTGTACATCCCGTCTTCACCGGGAGAGCCGCTGAGCTTGATGCCTTTGCTTTTATCCTCCCATATCACCTTCATGCGGTCCGAAACTTCTACCACTCCTGCCTTTTCATCATATTTAATGTTTTTTCCCCACAGTTTGGCTGCCGTTCTAATTGGAATCATGACATGGCCATCCACAATTTGCGGCGGCAGTTCAGTGATGACTTCTGTACCATCTTCAACTAATTTGAGAGAGGGCGTATCTGCGGCGGCTGCTGTTGTACCGACAGAAACAAGGGTGAGGAGTAATGTGCAGGATAGCTGTTTAATGTTTAACATGTTTAACATGTTTAATATTTCCTTTCGTTAATAGTTAATTTGATAAGAAAGCGCCGATTGCCTTATTGATTGAGTGAGCATTGCTGTCGATAGCCGGAAATTGTGCTTAGAACTATCATAAAAGACCTCGAATCTACTTTCCAGAAAAAGGTTTGTAACCCTTACTTCCAGTTTTGTAACCGGAAACGCAGCTGGAAATCTGTTCCCCTCCCATACGAACATTGACACCTATTGCGTGCTGGCATAGACTTAGCATAGATGCTTTTTGCTGCCTGAGATGAAAGGCTGAAATAAAGGGCGCCTGCCCGCGAACGTAAGGAATACGCAAACGCGGCGGCAGGCCCTTTTTGCCGTGTCTGGCGGGTGGACAAAATGTGATAATTGCTGGAGGAATGAACTTTGATGGATGCGGTAAAGCCCTGGAGGCATGTTTTCAAATTGGACCCTGAGCGGCAATTGGCAGACGACGCGCTTGAAGCGGTGTGCATGTCAGGTACGGACGCGATTATGATCGGGGGATCGTCCGGTGTTACGTATGAAAATACGGTGGATTTGATGTCCCGGGTCCGGCGTTATGAACTGCCGTGTGTGCTGGAGGTGTCCGATCTTGAAGCGGTGGTTCCGGGCTTTGACCTGTATATGATCCCGATGGTGCTTAATACAGCAGACAGTGCATGGACAACGGGGCGCCATCGGCAGGCCATTGAGCGTTACAGCTACTTGATTCCGTGGGAGACGCTTGTCCCGGAGGGATATATCGTGCTTAATCCGGATTCAACGGTTGCGAAGCTGACCCAGGCAGAGACAGGATTAAGTCCCGCAGCGGCGGAGGCTTGTGCCCATGTGGGCAGCAAGCTGATGAAACTGCCGATTATTTATGTAGAATATAGTGGTACCTTTGGAGATCTGCAGCTTGTCGAGCGGGTGAGGCGTGCTTCCGGAGAGGCGCGAGTCTTTTACGGAGGCGGCATCCGCGATGCGCGGACGGCAGCGCAGGCAGCTTCCGTCAGTGATACGATTGTCGTAGGCAACATTATTTATGATCATTTGACAAAAGCTCTCGAGACTGTCGAAGCAGTTCATTACAAATAAAAATTACGGGGAGGAGCATGCAATTTATGCAGCCGATAAATATACATGATGCGGTCGCCCGCTTAAACCCGCAGCAGCGGCAGGCGGTGGAGGCGACGGAAGGTCCCTTGCTCATTATGGCAGGAGCAGGCAGCGGCAAAACCCGTGTGCTGACACACCGGATTGCTTATCTAATCGCTACCCGCAAAACACCACCATGGGGAATTCTTGCCATTACATTTACCAATAAGGCGGCCCGGGAGATGCAGGAGCGGGTGTCCAAGCTAGTGGGGACGGAAGGCCGCGACATTTGGGTATCCACCTTCCACTCTATGTGTGTGCGGATTTTGCGGCGGGATATTGACCGGATCGGGTTTACCTCTAATTTCAGTATCCTGGATTCAACCGACCAGCTGTCGGTTATCCGCAACTGCATGAAGGATTTGAACATCGATACGAAGAAATTCGAACCCAAGGCCGTGCAGTCCATGATCAGCACCGCGAAGAACGAACTGGTAACACCGGAAATGTATGAACGCAAGATCGGGGACTATTTTGAAGGCGTAGTGGCGAAAGTATATACCATGTACCAGAAGCGTCTGAAGAGCAATAACTCCCTTGATTTCGATGATTTGATCATGGTGACGATTCAGCTTTTCAAGGAAGTGCCGGAAGTGCTCGATTTTTATCAGAAAAAGTTTCAATATATTCACGTTGATGAGTATCAGGACACGAACCGTGCCCAGTACATGCTGACACGCATGCTGGCGGACAAGCATCATCGCATCTGTGTGGTGGGTGACAGCGACCAGTCGATTTACCGCTGGCGCGGGGCTGATATCAGCAATATTATGAATTTTGAGGAAGACTATCCGGAAGCGCGTACCATTTTGCTTGAGCAGAATTACCGCTCGACCTCCAATATCCTGAATGCGGCCAATGAGGTCATTGCGCAGAACAGCGGACGAAAACCGAAGAAACTGTGGACCGATAAGGAAGGCGGCGCCAAAATCAAGGTATTCCGTGGGGATTCCGAGCATGACGAAGGTTATTTCGTTGCTTCCGAGATTTTGAAGAATGTCAAGGCAGGCAAGTCCTACAGCCATCATGCGATATTATACCGGACCAACGCCCAGTCACGGGTAGTCGAGGAAATATTGATCAAGTCGGATATCCCGTACCAGATCGTGGGCGGCATCAAGTTCTACGACCGCAAAGAGATCAAGGATATTTTAGCCTATCTGCGGTTGCTGTCAAATCCTGATGATGATATCAGTTTAACTCGAATCATTAATGTCCCTAAAAGAAGCATAGGCGATACGACGGTGGCCAAGCTGGCTGCGGCTGCGGCTGAGCGGGGAACCTCCATATTCCGTGTGCTGCGGGTTGTGGATGATCTGGGATTTGCAGGTCGTACCCGGAATGCGCTGGTTGAATTTTACGATATGATTGAGGCGTTGAACCGGATGGTGGAATACCTGTCTGTTACCGAATTGACGGAAAAAGTGCTGGAAATGTCGCAATATCGGCTTGAGCTGCAAAATGAAAATACGCTCGAATCCCGTTCCCGGCTGGAGAATATTGATGAGTTTCTGTCGGTAACGATGGAATTTGAGAAAAATAATGAGGATAAATCGCTGGTCTCCTTCCTGACGGATCTTGCTCTGATCGCGGATATCGACAGCATGAATGATGCGGATGAGGAACAGCAGGATGCGGTTACACTGATGACGATGCACAGTGCGAAAGGTCTGGAGTTTCCGATCGTATTCATTGTAGGGATGGAGGAAGGGGTATTTCCGCACAGCCGGGCTTTCCTCGATAATGAAGAGTTGGAGGAGGAGCGGCGTCTTGCCTATGTAGGGATTACCCGTGCAGAGCAGCAGCTTTTTCTGTCCTGTGCTCAGATGCGCACCTTATTTGGCCGCACTACAGCCAATCCGCCATCACGCTTTCTTGATGAGATTCCGGAGGAGTTGAAGGAGGACACTATGGTGGCCCGCGACCGGTATCGGCGTGGCGGCAATGTCGGCGGCTCCTACGGAGGGCGTGGGTTTGGCTCCAGTGGCGGTGGTAATTTCGGCAGTGGGCGTTCATTGGATGCGATGAGCCGCAGTGGCTCTACAGCCTCTGCTACCTCTTCAACATCGCGAGTCACGGTATCTACATCGGGGGCTGCACCGAAGCCGGAGGGGGCTGGTGGTTCGTTCGCAGCTGGTGACAAAGTGCAGCACGGCAAGTGGGGTACGGGCACCATTGTAGCTGTAAAAGGAACAGGTAATGATATGGAGCTGCAGATTGCCTTTCCGGCTCCAGTAGGAGTTAAACGGTTGCTCGCTGGTTTTGCTCCAATTACCAAGGTGGAATAATCACAGGCATAACTTCCGCCTAACGCGGTTTACGGTGCTTGATTTACGTTGATAGATTTTATTACGGAGGGATCGCCCTGCATGGATTCGATGCACAAGATGGAAGAGCTCGTAGCGGAGCTGAACCGGTATAACTACCATTATTACACCCTGGATGAGTCTGTGGTCAGTGATAAAGAATATGATGCTCTGTACGACCAGCTTGTCGCACTTGAGCAGGAAAGCGGCATTGTGCTGCCGGATTCCCCGACACAACGCGTCGGTGGAGAGATATTGAAGGGCTTTACACCACATCGCCATCTGGCGCCCCTGTGGAGTCTGGATAAAGCGCAAAATCCCGAGCAGCTGCGTTCATGGAACACCAGAGCAGTCAAGCTGGTGAATGATTATAATACGAAGAATCCGGATAATCCTCTCCCGCCGCTCGGCTATGCACTAGAGCTGAAGTTTGACGGTTTGACGCTCAATCTCACCTATACGGACGGCAAGCTGGTTCAGGCGGCCACAAGAGGCAATGGGGTTGTGGGAGAAGGGATTCTTCCCCAGATCAAGACGATTAAATCGGTTCCGCTGCAAATTCCTTTCACCAGTGGAACGATTGAGGTGCAGGGCGAGGGCATCATGAACCTGTCGGTGCTCGCCAAGTATAATGAAACGGCTGTCGAACCGCTGAAAAATGCCCGCAACGCAGCCGCGGGGGCCCTGCGCAACCTGAATCCGAAAGTGACTGCCGAGCGGAAGTTAAGTGCTTTTTTCTATAACGTCGGTTATGCCGATGGTATCCGATTTGCCAATCATCAGGAGATGATGGGTTTTCTCCGTGAAAATCATTTCAAGGTCAATCCGTATGTAACGTATTTTGAAGAGTTTGATGATGTAATGGAGCAATTGGCAGAGATTGAGGCTAACCGTTCCAAGCTGGATTATCTTATTGATGGGGCAGTCGTCAAAATTACGGATATGCGCACGCGGGAAGTGCTTGGTTATACGGATAAGTTTCCACGTTGGTCTGTAGCTTATAAATTTGAAGCGGAAGAAACGACAACCGTATTAAACGCGGTGGTTTGGAACGTTGGGCGAACGGGAAAAATCACGCCGCTTGCCAAAGTGGAGCCGGTTGAGCTTGCTGGTGTTACGGTCCAGAACTGTACATTGAATAACGCCGGGGATATCGAGCGGAAGAATCTTAAATTTGCCTTGGGCAGCCGTGTGTTTATTCGCCGCTCGAATGATGTCATTCCTGAAATTCTGGGTAAGGTGACTGAGGAAAAGGATGGCGAAGAGATTGTTTTCCCGGATCATTGTCCGGCTTGCGGATTTCCGCTGGAGCAGCGCGGGGCTCATCTGTTCTGTGATAACAAATTAGGCTGTAAACCGCAAATCGTGGCGAGGATTTCCCATTTCGCATCTAGGGATGCGATGGACATTGAAACGTTCAGCGACAAAACCGCTATTCAACTGCATGATGAGCTGGATGTACGGGAGCCGGCGGATCTGTATAGCCTGGAATTCGACCAATTGGTGAAGCTGGAGCGTTTTGGAGAGAAAAAGGCGAACAATCTGCTTGATGCGATAAATAAGAGCAAGGAGCGGGATTTGGCCTCTTTCCTCTATGCGCTGGGCATCCCGAATACCGGCAAAGCGACCACTCGTATGCTTGCGGATCACTTCCGTGATTTGCACAAAATTAT
Source organism: Paenibacillus medicaginis (assembly GCF_042138635.1). Lineage (NCBI taxonomy): Bacteria > Bacillati > Bacillota > Bacilli > Caryophanales > Paenibacillaceae > Paenibacillus > Paenibacillus medicaginis. Next base: position 26,097 of record NZ_JBHIRY010000048.1, read on the forward strand.
GAATGCCACCGCCGAAGAACTGATTGAGCTCCCGGATGTAGGGGGGATTGTGGCGGAGAGTATCGTAGCGTTTTTTGCCGATCCGTTCACACGAGCTTCTATTGATAAGATGCTCTCCTTGGGGGTGCAGGCCCAAGCCCCTGCTGAACCGACAGCTATGAAGACGGACAGCTTCTTTAGCGGAAAAACGGTTGTTCTTACAGGGACACTACATCAGTTAACCCGTGATGAGGCGACGGAGCGGCTGCAGGCGCTAGGTGCTAATGTGACAGGCTCTGTTTCCAAGAAAACGGACCTTGTCATCGCAGGAGAAAAGGCTGGCAGCAAACTGGCCAAAGCAAAGCAGTTGGGCATAGACACGATAGAGAGTGAAGAAGAGTTCTTAAAGCTGCTTGATCTTGAATAGTAGCCATGATATTAGAGTAGTCTGTCCTGCTGGACAGGCTGCTTTTCTAAATAACGCGGAATCGGATAAGGCTGCAAATCGCAAAATTAAAATAATGCTTGCTATGTGTATGAAAAGGTGGTAAATTAATCAATGTCGCTTCTGACTGATATTTCAATGAATCTCCAAAGCTTAAAGAAATATCAAAAAAAGATGTTGACAAGAGAAAAGAATGTTTGATATATTATAGTTCCTGCCCAGCGTTGATGGCTGGATGGACAAGTTCTTTGAAAACTGAACAAATGGATGATGCAAATCAATGAGATATTAAATCTCGTCAGATTCAAATGAGCTTAATCGCTCTTGCAATAGGCCGCATCCCATTCATCCGCTCTGTGTGAGATGGACCGAATGGGATGCAGGGACGATCATCCTTCGGATGATCTTTATTGGAGAGTTTGATCCTGGCTCAGGAC
>NZ_JBHIRY010000049.1:0-24522 GCF_042138635.1 Paenibacillus medicaginis
TCCTTGCCCCGGAAGTTCACCTTGTCCCCCAGGTTCAGCCACTTCTCCGTTTCGACCTCATAATAGGTAAAATCCGCCGGGCTTGCTATCAATCCGGCAGCCTGTACCTGGCTATAGGCGGCCAGATCACGACCCACAGTAAAAGGAATATCCTGCGGCAGATCCTCCAACGCTCCGTCTGGGACCCCAATCCACAGCTTGGGCGAGGAAGCAGCCGATTCCGGGATGATGACCGCACCGCTGGCGGAGGCCAGCCTTTTGATAAACTCCCAGTCCGTCTCTCGGTACTGCAGCACAAGCGACTCCAGCCGGTCCGCACCACGAGTAGTGTCAATTATGTCTGCTCCGTCGTAACTCATGACCACGCGTTCAATCACTTCCGAGGTGCTTTGGCTTCCCAGTTGAAAAGAGCGGCTTTCCACCTTCCGGTCCAACAGGAAGGAATGGGAGACCGCCTCCAGCTTCAGCTGGTAGACTCCTCTCACTGTCCCGATTTCAAGCTGCTCGACCCGCCCGTTGAACAAGATCCGCACGGAAGCACCCTCTGCATCGGTTTCTTGTATTTCTACCGTCTCCTCATTCACCTTGAGCTGCACGCCTTGATCCTTATGTTCATCTGGTAACACCGCTGTAAGGTACATCCTGGCATGGCCCCCGACCCTGCGCCTGATTTCAAGCGTACCCAGGCTTTGAATTTCATAAGGAGCCACGAGCTTAATGTGCCCGTAGCCCTTCCATGTGTGTATCGCCGCCATTCCTTTGTCCCCCTCTCCCTGTGATCCCTTCAGATAAGAACTCACCTTCCATCAAGCCTGATCTGATTCACTCCGGTCGTCTCTCTTAATCTGATCGCTCCGGTCATGTCTTATCTGATCGCTCCGCTGCCGGAGCTACCCACGGACACGCCTCCCAGGTTCTGGCCATCATCCTCGATCTTGATCAGGCTGCCCGCATAAATGCAGGTGTTCGTGCATGGACTTAATAACGCTGGCTTCCCCTCGATCAATACGTCACTTTTTCCATTGACCCATGGCCCCGTGATGACCGGCACACAAGGGGCTTTTTGAACTCCCTCGACATCCACCTTGCCGTTCTTCACCGCCGGGTTCAGCTGATTCGTACAGTTGCCAAAGTTGATAATATTGACGCCAGGCAGGTAATCATCGATATTCAGTTGGGGCTTCTCCTTGATGTAGACTCCATGGCTGAACGGGATTTTCAAGCGGGTCAGCTGGGTGCCGCAGCTACAGCTCAAGATGGCTCCGGCCACCACATACGATTCCTGTGCAGCACCACCCTCGTTCACACTAAATGCGCCTTCGACTTGCATCCGGATTCCTCCTCACCTATTTGCTTTCAATCTAATATCAGCGAACTCTTGTTAGCCGAATCCCGTTGAAATCCCGCCGCAGCAGCCCTTCCGCCAGTGCCAGATGGATCAGCAGAATTCGCTCCCGCAAGCCGCCGACTTGCAAAAACATGCTTCCACCAGTACGGGTGTCATCAATAACGAGTCTGCGCAGCGAACCATCAAGCCCAAACTCGCTCTCTTCCGACAGACATTCAATCTGCGGTGGAACTGCCAGCCAGTACACCTCCTGGTGCTTGCGCTTGAGGTCTGTAAACGCCCCGGCGAAAAATTGCGTATCCGGAGTAAACTTTTCCAACACCCTCTTCAGCCTGTCCGAAACGAACGGAACGGGGTGCTCAATGAAATCCACATAATCAACCTTCGTCGCCTCCGCCACCTTAAAATGCAGATTTACAGCCGCAAGCTGGTGAGCATGGTCTGGCGACATCATCTCCGGCCGGACAGCATCCATCACGCCCAGCGGTCTCACCGCATTAGCAAACCGCGCATCCTGATTCAGCACAAAATAGCTCATCTGCCCACCTCTTTCAGCAGAGTGCTCCAAGGACCCTCCGGCAGCATGGCGCCTGCCAAATCCGCCCCTTCCAGCACGGCTCCCGTTAGCTTCGCCCCGGTAAAATCAACTTCACGCAAATCTGATCCCGTAAAATTTGCCTCCCTCAGATCCGCTCCGATAAAGTTTGTATCGCGCAAATTCGCTCCAGTAAAATCTGCATTGAACAGATTTCCCTCGCTAAAATCCGCCTCTCGAAGGTCGGCTTCCCTCAGGTTAGCCCCTCTCAGATCAGCCGCCCTAAAGTCAGCGCCGCGCAGATCGGCATAGCGAAAATCCGCGCCGCTCACATCCGCTTCCGCAAAGCACATCCCGCCGAATCCCGGCATGATCCATTCCACCCCTGCTTCCTCCGTTGGCCCTCCCCCTCTAATCCCAGTGAACACAGAATTCGGCAGACGACAGCCCCTAAAATCCGAGCCGTGCAAGGCACTAAAACTGAAATCCGCCCCTTCCAGAAGGCAGTTACGCCAATGCGTCCCGACCAGCATGCCAAAGGAAAGCCGTGCAAACGACAGGTTGCACTGCCGGAAAGCGGTATAACGGAAATCCAGTCCAGGATAATCACCGCCGGACAAGTCCGCTCCTTCCACACCCTGATAAGCGTATTCGCCTTCAAGCCTGTCCCCAAGCCATTCCCGCACAACCGTGCTGTCCAGCTCCCGCTTGTCCTCCTTATAGACGGTCACGCTATGATCCATATACTCCCCGACTCTAAGTTCAAAGACCGGGGATTTCGCCAAGTCCTGAAATTCAGGCAGCTGCACAGCCTGCGGCATGGCATAACGGATCAGCTCGGTGACGTAGCTGTGGAAATGGACCGTCTCCGCCAGCTTCAGCTTTTCCAGCAAAGGCATAGGAATCTTGCCCACATACATCCGCGCGGCAGGCTCCCACTGCTTCTCCAGTCCCTTCAGCGGCTGAAAAGCCCATTTCGGGTCGTATTCCATCTGAACAGGCTGTCGGTCAAAAAACCAGCGCTCATCAAACGCTTCCGCCACATACGCGGGTTGCCCGTCCATCAGCCCCGTGCGCAGCAGAGAATACGTGATATATCCGATTTCTCCTTTGTCACCGGACCGCTGACCGTCCAAAATCCGGTGACAGAACCGCCGGAAATGCTCAATGAAATGGGCGGCCCACTGCTCCCGCAGTCTGCGGTAGTCCTGCTCCATCTTCAGCAGCGCTGCGTGGTGCCAGGGCAAAACTACGGTCTGTTTGAAGTTCTCTAACGCCTGCTCATCGTACATTGAATTCCCTCCCCTCTGTTCCAACCATCCGAATACAAATCGCTAATTCGTGTTCAATTCCGTTCCAATGACTTTGGTGCTTCCGTTCATCAACAGATTGCTCTCCTTGCACGTCAAGCTGATTTCATCTTTGGCGGAAATGGCTACATTTTGCCCCGCGTCGATCATAATGTCCTCTTTGGCAATCAGCTTGATCATCTGGCTGCTGGAAATTTCAATGCCGCCGCCTTCATTCAGCCGGATGAAAATCTCCCCGTCCTTGCCTGTAATGACAATCTCCTCCGGCCCCATTAACAGCTCTTTTCCCGCAGCAGTGCGGAAATATTTCATGTCCGGATTGCTCAGCTTGTTGGTCTGGCCCTCCTCCGAGTTTTGCCGCACGGAGCTACTGGCGACGCCTTCCTCTTCCTTGCTGCCCGGAAAATAGACACGTACATGATCGCCGACCTCCGGCATGCAGTACCAGCCGCTGTTACCTTCCGCCGTATACATGGATGCATAGGGGAAGCAGTGTGCGGTTGCTTTGTCCTGTTTTTCATCAATATACAGATGGACCTGGACGGTGTCCTTTTGGATCCCAATGACTCTTCCCTGAATGGAAGCGCCAATAATGCGCTCATTATACAGCTTGCGCTGCCGCAGCCCTCTGCGGGAGCACAGCACATATCGATGTACTAGCAGGCCGTTCCTCATCTCGGAGTGGGTGCTGCGCACATAGAGCAGGCGCCCTTGGAACTCAACGGCGTTGCCGAGATCCAGTACCTTTTCCGTCTCGACTTCGTAGAACATGAAATCATTTTCGTCCAGGCTGGCACCGTCATTGGCGGAATGATAGAGAAAGTCGGATACTTTTTTGCCTACCTGATAATGGTAGTTGTCCAGTTTGCCTTTAGACGGAGTATCGTAAACGCCAAAATAAAACTTGGGATAGCTGAAGGTGGATGCAGGCATAAGTGAAGTGTAAAAACGGGAGGCCAGACGTTTGAGAAATTCCCAATCCGTTTCCTGGTACTGCATGGTGAAATTGCCGATAGAAGCTCCGCCCGTCGCTTCGTCCATCACGTCAAAGCCTTCGTAATCCGCTGCCACCAGGTCCAGCAGTTCATCATAGGTCATGCCGTGATTTTGAAAAGAACGGTTTTTCTTTTTGACGTCCAGCAGGTAGGTATGAGATACAGCCTCGACCTCCAGATGATAAACGCCTCTTACCGCCTTAACGCCGACGTTCAGCACGATGCCGTGAAAGAGGGGGATAGTGTTGCCCTGTTCATCCACCTGGCTGACCTCAATCGTGGTGTCGGCTTCCGTCATTTCCACATAGCTTTCCTTTTTGTCTTCCGGGACGATGCCGGTCATTGTTAACCGTGCATGATCGTTAAGCTCTTTCGAAATGGTAAGATTCTGGAGACTGACAAGCTCATAAGGAGCGATACGCAAATTCCCGTAAGTGACGGCTGCTGTACTCATCGATTTAATCCTCCTTCGGCAATTTCATGAACCTGGAGAGAATCCAGCATGCTCAGGGCGGCCGGCCTCCAGGCTTTCCTGTCTTCTTCCGTGCAGTTGAAGGTACAAATCAGGAACCGCTTGTCCAAGGATATAAAAATCAGCAAATTATAAATATTCGTGTTCAAAGCGGGAGACATGAACTCACAATAGCCAAAGGTCTTCTCTTCCGTCCGCCTGACACCGTCCCCAATCCATTCGCGAACAGGCTGGGTAGAGCGGGTAATCTGCGCCATCGCATCCTTGAACTCCTCCACATCCGCTTCATCCAGCACATTAGCGGTATGGTTAAAAGTTAGATTGACGGTCAGGTCATCATTCGTGAAGATAAGAGCCGGGCGCCGTTCGGAAGGATATTTCACTGCGGCTTCCTGCCTGGTCATCTGTCTGAATGTCCGAAGCATGGTGATCCGAACCCGCCCGTCAAACAGCTCCTGCTCATGGAACAGCACCTTTTCCCCATCAATTTCTACCAACAGCTCCGACAAGTCTGCGCGGTCAGCCCTGCTAGAGGGTGCAGACTTGTGCCGAGCTTCCGCCTCGTTCAGCATAGCCATCACTTTTTCATCCATAGGCTTCATACGAATCCCTCCTCATCTCATAAGAAAAACGACTATCGACGTACATTCAAAGAAGACAGACCGCGTTTAACAAACAGGCTTGCTCGGGTTCTCGTTTGTACGTTTTTTCGCACATAACCCTGGCACAGGGACCTCTCTAGCCCTCGTTTGTACGTTTTTTCGCACAAAACTCTGGCACAGGGACCTCTCTAGCCCTCGTTTGTACGTTTTTTCGTACAAAACCCTGGCATGGGGACCTCTCTAGCCCTCGTTTGTACGTTTTTTCGTACAAAACCCTGGGGAAGTTTTTCTTGCGATGATAGAGTTGTTCAGCTCCGCTGAAAATTTATAAATTCTATCATCTTAAAAATATCCCCGCCTAATCCACCATCATCCGCTGTGGGCCACTGCGCCTATGTCCGGCAAGCGGCCTTTGCCCGCCATTTTCTTCAAGAATCCTGACCAGAGCCTGATGCAGCCTGAGCCGATCCTTCTGCAAATCACTCAAATCTTTCAACCTCATACCGGACCGTGCAGCCAGATAGTGAAGGAGCGTTTCCATTTCAATGCGTTCCTGATTGAGACCCAGCAGCGCAAAAGACAAATCCGCCGGGTGGGTGCTCCCCCTGCCGAGCAGCTCCCTGGCAAAAAACTTGAAAATCACTGGAACCAGCGTACCCTCCCCTCTGCCCGCATTCCGGGCATGCAGCAGGTTCAGCGTATTGAATTCTGTCGCCAGATCGGAAAAATCCAGATAATCCGAGCGCAGCACCGCCCCTTCCTTCAGCTTGAATCTGCCCAGCTCTACCTCGTCGGAAGCGGGCGGCCGCTCCTGCAGAACAAGCCTGCCCACGTAGCTGTCGAAGTCGGCGGATGACTCGGCTTTTTCAAAATGAACAACCAGCACGGTTTCCCGGCCTGTTGCGGTATAGGGCACCTCCTGCGCTTCTTCCATCAGATAGAGCCGCCCGTCATACTTGATAATGCCCGGCGCAACCGTCAAGGTCTTCGGACCGACACGGATATCGGCACCCGTGATAATGCCGTCCGTGTACTCCTGGTACCGGACATCCAGAAAGGAGCGCGGATAATCTCGCAGGCTTTCCAGCATTGCGGTTTTAAGAATCCTGCCCTTCTCAAACAGGGGCCTCGTGTGCTTGAACAAAAGCCCCCACCTCCTTTCCCTCATTCCTCTCATACAGAACCAGGTTGGCTGTCCAAGCCCTTCTGCAAAAAATCCTCTTATGTTGACCGCTATTTCGTCCCGTCAAAGAAATCCAGCTCGGACAGGTCGTTCTCAAAAGCAAAAAAGCGCTTCACACCAAGCTGCAAAATCTCATCCTTCCGGGCTATCGGCACGACATGGAATCCCCAACGGCTACCGCCTGTGAATATAAAATAGCGGGTCTCGCCATTGCTGATCGAATCCGTATCGTCCTGCGGAATTTCCTTTCCGTACAGCTCCGCAATGTCCTCGTATGTGACCGGCCGGAACTTGTCCAGCCGGTTATGGTAGACATGACGGCGGGATGCCGGTGCACCGCTTGCAGTGAGGAAAAACTCCACCTCGACCGCATGCGACGGCCGCGAGATATAACGCGCGGTCCGCAGCGGAGCCAGACTTTCGATCAGCTCTTTCTCCTGCCCAGTGTGGGTATAAGCGCTAACCGAATATGGAATGGCTGGCACATCACTGGTCAGAAGCGGCTCGATCCGCCCCATCTTCTTCGCGTTCAGATAGCGGATCGCTCCCCGTACGCACGCCAGCTTCAGCTCCGGCACCCGGTCCGTATCCTCCGCTTTCTGCCTGAACTCGATGCTCCGCCCTGGTACAAATTCCTTCAGGGCCTCGCGGAACACGTCGATCCGGCAGCTTTGGCCGGTCAGCTTGATGATCGAATAGTCCTGCAGGCGGCCATCCTGGTAGATATCCTCCAGAAATTTGCGTACAATGCCGTAGATATCCGCCTTGAGCAGCTGTTCAATCTCACGGATGTTGAAGGTCACATCAGGCAGTCTGTACTCCTCCCGGAAGCGCCCGTTCTCCAGCACCGAGACCATCCAGCGGCTCATGACCGCAATATTCAGATCCGTGTCAGCGGGCGGCACGTGTTCCGCCTCAAAGCGGCTGCGCAGAATCCCCGTCCGCCGGAAAAACTCCCGCTTCATGTGCTCGGCCGCGTCCCACAGCAGATAAAAATTTCCAAGCACCCGTTCATATTCCTCACGATTCGCATGCTCATACCGCCTGTAGGCTGTGGGCAGGATCGCTTCAGCCTCACGGTAGCGCCGCTCCAGCTCGGCGTAGAGTGCATTGACACCGTGATCGTCCACATACCGGTAGATGTCGCCGGAGGACACGCCGATCAGGGCGTCGATCTCCGTGTCCGGCAGCCGTGTTTCGGCGGCATAATAACCGGCGAATACGATTTTCATATACTGCATGATCCGGTAGGTCAGATTGTTGCCGCCGAAATTTGTATCCCCATTCTCATAGGTGGTATGAATGTCCAACTTGTAAGCGATGCGGCCGTCCTCGATACGGAAGCAGCAGGAGGACAGATCCGTTGTGCCGCCGCCGCAGTCAATGACAAGCGCCTGATATTGCCTGCCGTCGGCGAACGTTCTTCGTTCCATCTGATCCGCCAGCGTGTTATACAGGACCGCCACTCCTTCGTCCAGGGCATCTGCCGCTTCAATCCGGTACTCCGGTAAAATCTCACTGAACATTTCAATAAACTGCGCCTTCAGCTTGACCGGCGCGGACAGATGCAGATGGCGAAAGCGGCATTTAAACTGCTGCTCCGCCGTACCGACCACATAACGGATGAAGGAGGCCAGAATTTCACTGCGCGGAGCGCGGGCCGTGTTGCCGACCGGGTCCATCAATTCCTCTGTCCGCTTGTAATCATTCACCCAGCGCTTGATGCCCCGCATAACGGTCCCCCGCGTCCCCGCAGCACGGCTGCCGCGCAGGGCGTCTTCCCCGAACGCATATACAATGCGCTCCGGATTGGAGCAGTCCTCTACGCTAACTGCTGTAGGCAGCACCTCAAGCCACTCTCCGCCAGGCCCGTCCGCCCCTGGGAACGTTACATAGTTGATCTCGTTCAGCCGAATTCGGCCGGACGCTCCGCTGTCGGGCATCGACACATATCCGCTGTCCAGATAGGCCCCGGCCGACGTGTTGGAAGTGCCGAAATCAATCGCCAGCACGGCCTCCGTCCGCTCGGGCGTGCGGATGGCCAGCTCCGCGACCGGAACCCGCACCGCATGCAGGCTGGCCGGGAGCAAAGGTCTGTCCCCGTAGTAGGCTTCATGCAGGTAATCCGAATCCTTGCGCCGGAAGAACAGCAGGCTGTAGTGCTGATTGGCGGTCCTGCGCAGCTCGGCCGAGCTGTCGCGGGAGAGGTAATAAAGGCCAACATCCATCCCGTCCTTCACCAGATTAAGAATACCGCACATCTCTCCGAGCGCATTGACGATCAGCACATTCGTTTCATCCAGCCAGGGCAGCTCCGCCTCTACCTTGTATCCGTCCATACGGCCGAGCCGGATGTCCTCGTACAATACGATCTTGGCCGGCACCCTCATTCGTCCGGCATCCTTCCGGTCTGCCCCCAGATACTGGCGAAGCGCCCTTTCCAGGCGCTCGAATCCGCCCGGGTGGGGTTTTCTGATCAGCTTGGTGCTGTCCGCTCCGCGAAAACGCAGAATAAGCTGAATCAGCTTGTCCCGGTCGAGCGGATTGGCCAAGCCTTCAACCAGCCGCTCTTTATTGCATATGCTGCGAAGCTGGAACGTTGTCATCTGCTCCAGCTCAGCTCTCGTATATTTCGCTGTAAACCGGACTCCATCGGACGCCATGGAGTGGTTGTGCAGCCGGTATGTATATGGTCCGCTCATCCTTCACTTGTCCTTTCTTTAAGCCCTCAAGCCGCCTGCTCAAGCGGACAGCGCCGGGCAAGCTCTCAACTCGCTCAATACAAAGCGATTTCATCCATCCGCATCGTGCTGTCCGTGTCCATAATTCCAAAATGCCTGCTCCAGTAAATCTCCGTATGAAAACGCGCCGGAAGAAACAGGTCCATCACGAGCCCGACCCGGAGGCGGGAGGCATCATTCTCTTCCCGTCCCACATAAATGAGCAGCTCATCCTTCTCCTCACAGTTGGCATAAATAATCGAGCGGGGAAAAAGATGGCGCATCGCCTTTTTGAACAGATGAACCGCTTCCCCCGTTTCATACAGACACAGCAGATTCTCAGCCACGGCCTCCTGTTCCGCCTGCCCAAGCTCCGCAAAGCGCTCTCCGTTCCGTGCACCAAAGGTGCCCGCGGCAACATCCCGCATCATAAACCGGATATAATACTCCCGCCGGTTCATCCCCTGATACAAATCGATCTCGGCCAGGAAATGAATCAAGAGATCAAACAGCGTTTCCCGCAGTTCGGCGTCCTCTTCCACGGCAGGTGCAAACAAATCTCGGAATATGGAATAGAAACGGTAATAGGGATTGATTTCAACCACCTGCTCCGGCGCAGAGGCATTCAGCTCGGACAGGCTCAGTTCCATATAAGGGGAATAAGTGGCGGCCGGTGCAAAACGAATGTCTTTCGTATTCAGCTCCATGCTGCGGGCACGCATCAGCACATCCCAGATATAGTTCATGCCCATACCCCCACACAGCGGTATTCGGGAAAATACAGCTGCACTTCCGAGACGATAAAGCTCATCAGGTCGCCGCTGATAAAAGCAGGGAATGCTTCGGCATGCTCCAGCCTGCGAAAGCCCAGTCGCATCACCAGCTTGCTTTCTTCGTTCCGCACATGGTCGCTGACAAACGAGTTCAGCGGATAAGTAACCGGATCTGCCCCGACAGCGGCAGGTTCTACAATATCGACCTTGTCCAACTCCAGCCCTTCTCCGGCGGCAAAGGAATGTACAATCCGGGCGATTTCCCCCTTGGCGCGAACCGCGATGCCCTGCTTGTAGGCGTAGCGTCCGGCAAAGCTGTCCTGACGGGTGTTGGATACAAGTCTGTACAACTGCCTGCCAAGCCGGACCTCCACCGGCCGCGTCACCTTGAGCACCTCCCATTCGGCTGCCTTCGCGCGCGGTGTCACCACGGTCAGATCCTGTTCAGTCCGCTTGATGTAGCGGACGTCCCTATCTTCGCCCGCATGGACAAGGTAACCGTGCTCCACGCCGGTTTTGCGCAAAGACAGCACATGCTCGTAATTGATCCTGTCGATAGCCGGCACCGGAAAACCGTTGTTCTTCAGCTCCAGCCGCTCCACATTCCAGAGCGGAATGAGGTCCTGTCTCCGGAACGTGTCGTATTCCTCCAGCGACACTGTAATTTCCCGAATCTCTTCATGGGGGTCCGGCTCCCCTTCCCCGCCCGTCAGAATCACATCGACAAATTTCCGGATGTACGGATGGTTCACCGTTCGCCACGGAATGCCGTTTTCCAGAAAGACATGGTAGAGGCGCTCAATCTCCTGCACATAAACGTTGTCAGCGCTCAACCTGATATCGATCCGGTAGCTGCCCGCATCGGTCACGACCTGGCCGTGGAACAGCCTGCCGCTGCCGACAAGCTTCAGGATCTCGGCGGTGTCCATCTCCATGAACAATCCGAATAGCTTGACTTCCCCGCTTTCACGGATCACCTGTGCCACACGGTTCATATCCAGGGTGCTGCCCGCTACATCCGCCGGAAGCATCGGGTACAGAAACTCATGGATCGGATCGAAGTCTTCACGGGTGCAGATCGATCCGTAAATATCGTACTGCCGTCCGGGGTCCTCCAGTTCATCGAACACACGCTGCTCCAGCTTGTGAATCATCTCCTCCTGATACTCCACCAGATTGAGAAACACGCCGGTCATCAGGTTCTTTAACTGCTGCCGCTGCCGCAGATCCTTCATTTTCCCCAGCCGGTCCTGAACAAGCTCCTTCATCCAAGATCCCCCTTCCCTTACTTCTCGCCACCTGCGCCTGATTCTGCCGCTTCTTTTCCGCCGATATTCCCCTTATCCTGAGAAGTGGCAGCATCTTTCCCCTCATCCTGCTGCTCCTTCACGGCTGCTGCTGCGGCTGCAGCGGCAGCCTGCTCCATGGCGGCCTGCTGTGCGGCAGCCTGTTCCGCCGCTGCCTGAGCAGCTGCAGCTTGCTCTGCGGCGGCTTGCTGCTCGGCAAGCGCAGCTTCCTCTTCCTGCTGCTTCGCCTTTTGCTCGTCTTCAATTTTGGCAATGGTACGCTCCATGGCCAGCACGCTTTCCAATTTGCCGATTCCTTGGTAAATCTGCTGTGCACCCGCATAAGCATCGATCGCACCACTGTAATTTCCAGAGCTCAGCAGCCGCTCGCCGCTCGCTTCCAGCTTGCCTGCCCGGATTTCCTGCAGCTCCTGCTCGATGGCCGTTATTTTATCCTTGGTCTCCTGCAGCTTGGTGCCAATCTCCTCAACAGCGGATTCGTAGCCTGCCTGGACGGCCGCCTTATTTGCCTGCTCGTACAGCTTCAACGCCTCCGTATATTCCCCGGCCTGAAACTTCAAATCTGCCCCGTTCATTTGACCGCGCACATCCGCATAAGCATCCAGATCCTTGATCTTCTTCTCAATGTCATCACTGCTTGAAGCGAGATACACATTGGCTGTTTTCAGTGCCTTTTGGTAGCTAGTCTTCGCATTCTCAAAATCCCCTTGATCGGCGTATTCGTCACCGTCAACGATCGCCTGCGACAGATTCAGCTTATTCGTAAAAATCTTCTTATTCACCAGGTCTTTGATGCGGTTGGCGGCATTTCTGGCTTCACTGTAGGAGCCAACCGCCTTCCCAAAGTTCCCCATCTCCGCATAGTCGTCTCCACGGCTCCCGGACTCCACCATTTGCTCAAGCGACTCCGCCTTCTTCTCCGCCATTCTTGCCATGGCAATCCACGTCCCCCCGCCCGTGAGCAGCAGAACCAGCAGCACAATAAGAATCCGTTTGATCAGCTTGCGCCGGTTCTTCGGCTTCTCCTGGTAAATTTTGTTGGCATACACCGCCGCAGCCGTATAATTCGGCACGATCCGGCGCTGACGGCTGAGAAGCACCTCCTCCAGCGTGTCAGTCAGATCGGCCGGGCCTTTGGATCCTTCAAGCGCGCCCAGCATTTCCGCCAGCTCGACATTTTCCCACATGCCGGGTGTAGCCATCAGCAGCACATCCCCGTCAGCAAGCTTCGTTTTTTTGGAGAAAAAGGCCCGCACCCCACCAGGCTTGCCGAGATACTCGAGCAAATTGTTCCGTTCCTCGTGTACATGAGCCTTATCCTCCGGAACGCGTCCATCATTCACCAAGGACTGGGCCAGACTGTGGTCCCTGCTGCGGAAGTTCAGCCTTTTCCCGCGAAAGTGGTACAAGCGGACATTACCGGTGGCGGCATACACAATGCGCGTATAGTCCGTGACAACCATCAGGAGGCTGGCCTTCAGCCGCACACGCCGGCTCTCGAACTGCAGCCATTCCTGGGCATCGCGCAGCCCGCGCTCCAGACGCCTTTTGGACATGGACGGCTTTTCCATGAAATTTTCCAGCACAGCCTTCACCACCATCTCGGCGCTGTTCAGCTCCCGATCGGTATCAAGTCCGTCAGCAAGCACATAACAGGCCATGTCCTCGGTCTCCATATAAGCGAAATAATCCCGGTTGTCGATGAAAGAGCCTGCTTCTGTCACAAAGGCTGTCTCGAACTCGCTGTTTTCCTTACGCATGTGTACCTCCGTCTTTCCTTTTTACGCCTGGAGGCCTGCGCCTCCCTGATTAGGTGTGCATTTTCTGTAAAATGACCACCGTCGCGTTATCCTGACTGCGCAGCCCTTTGGCCTCGATTTGTGCAATGATGTCATCCGCTATATCCTGGGGATGGTCATGCTTGTGCAAAATGTTCTCCATCTCAATCTCCGTTAATGTCTCATGAACACCATCACTGCACAGCAGCACCAGATCGCCTGCCTGGAGAGGATAGGGAGCATCCCCGATCTCCATCTGCTCGAAGCCTTCGTAGCCCAGGTAATTGGTCAGTTGATTGCGGACCGGACTGGATACAGCCTCCTGCCTCGTCATAACGCCTGCAAGCACCTTCTCCTCCAGCAGCGTCTCGGCCGTATGCTTGGAATTGACCGGTATAAATTCTCCATTGCGGAAAATGGTAATCAGGCTGTCGCCAACAGCTCCGTAATACATATTTCCATCAGCAATCACGACCGCGGCGAGCGTCGTTCCTCCGCCCTGCCCGTTCAGATTCTGCAAAATTTCACGATTGCTCTTCACTGCAGCCCTGGCCAGATAATCCGCCAAGTCGTCCTCCCGCCCAGCCTTGGAAAACTCCTGTGTGAACATCTTCACTGCCAGCGTGCTGGACATCCGTCCGTTGCGCAGGCCGCTGATTCCGTCAGCGACAACAGCCAGTGTTCCGGCTGACGCCGTCATACTTGCGAAATAGTCATCCTGCTCTTCGCGGGTCCCGATCGTCTGACCGTTGCCGATCCGAACGGCATCAGACGCCGGACCTAGTTGCTGAACGTCTGCCGGCTTCGCCAGCCTGAAACGGATGACAAACAAAAGCGCAACCAGACAGGCTGCCGCGCTTACAACATAATAAAGCTGAACTCCACTTTCCTCCGGCACTCTTTTCACCCCAAAGCCAGCCTGAATCGACTAGTTGTTGTTATCCCATTCAAAATGCTGTCCGCACAGCGGAATAAAAATAAACTTGCTTCGTCCGAGCTGGATCATGTCATAAGCGTTCAGCTCGACCGGCGAATACACAGCTTCATCGTTGTGGTACGCAAGGCCGGATGCGTCTCCGGGAAGCAGGAAAAAGTTGCGCTTCTTCGGGTCGTACACAATTACGGCGTGGTTTCTGCGGGATACTGAGTTATCGCCAATAATGCGAATCTGCATTTCCTCCGCCCGGCCGATGAAGTTTTTTTCCGCCATGATGCGGTAATCCTGTCCTACCTGCGCGCCTTCAATACAAACGAGCCAGCCGGTGACCGGATGAATTCCTGTCGTTTCGCCCAGGTAAGGCATCGTTTTGTCATCTTCCCCTTGCTGCTGCACGTTTTGACGTCCGGCCGGAGCCTCGGAATGCACCGCTGAATTGCAGTATGGGCATGTGTAGCCATGCTTGCGTGTACTGAACATGTGGCCGTTCGGGCATCTTGTCAAACTCATCGTCTATTTCCTTCCCCCGTCTTCTTGAAATCAGATTGTTATTTCACCAGCAGCCTGGTGTTGGCAATGTACAGCAGATCTCCCGGACCGAGCTTGTACAGCTCGCCGCTCTGCAGCCGCTCGACCGCGCTTTTTCTTGCAGGCCGCAGACCCGTTCCGCTCGTTGAATCGATGTCCTCCACGAACCATTCACTGCCTACCCGGTTCAGGACCGCGTGCTCGGCACTGACAAGCGATGCGTATTCACTGTTCGAGAGATCGATTTCGGCCTCCTGCCGGGCATTGCTTTTCCCGATCAGCAGTGAGGTCTCCCCCCTGATGTACCACTCCTTCACCGGCTCGCCGTCATCGTCGAGCTGAACCAGCTTTGCAATCTCCTTGGATTTCACGTCGCTCCCGGAACGCTTGCGTATTTTCATCCATGCTGCAGGAGCAGGAACGCCGCCTGCTATAACTAGATAGATCAGGGCACAGACCGCCACTCCTGCCGCCGTTGCGGCCTTCAAATACGCAGCTCCCGGCTGTGCCATCACATACAGGACTGTAACGATCATAATGGTCCAGATGGCGATATCCACGATAGGAAGCCAGATGCCTTTGACCGGTTTTGTCAAACCAATCTCCCCTTTGCCGCTTGTTTATCCGTTTATTTGCGGAAGCCAAAAAATTTGCCAAACATATCGTCCGCATCCAGAGGGCCTTCCTGCTTTTTGCCACTCTTCCCGGGTGTTCCTTGTTTCGTTTTCGGATTAAAGCCGAAAAATTTCTCAAACTCCGCTGCCATGCTTGCCGCATCCGGCGGTGTATAGACTCCGGTTCTTGCTGTTCCCTGATCCCTGCCGGCGCCGCGCGGGTCCCCCCTCTCCGCAGTCCGGCCGCCGGAGCTTTCTTCCTGTCTGAGCCTGTCATCGTATGCCTGCCGCGAGGCTTCGTTGCGCAAGGTTTCATAAGCGTCATGAATCTGCTTAAACCTTTGCACGGATTCCTCACTTCCCTGATTGGTATCAGGATGGTGCTTTTTGGCGAGCCTGCGGTAAGCCTGTTTGATTTCCGCCGCCGAAGCGTCCCGGCTGACATCGAGCAGTTCGTAATAATCGGCCATTGCCTCTTCTCTTCCTTTCCCTTGCATTCGTGGGTGATAATAAATTTTAAGAGGCATGTGCATGCCTCTTAAAATTTCCCGCCTTACAGACGTGGTACGAAAACTGCGAAAACCGGAACCCGGATTATACCGCGTAACCACCTTCGATCGTAGCCAGTTCGGTTTTGTCCTTTTTCTGTTTGACGAAGAGGGTAAAAGTGCCTACGCCTTCGGTGTCGCCAAAGCTTTCGTTATAGTCGACTACAAAAGCGTTCGGGAAGTGGATCTTGCGTATGACTTGGTCAGCCGCAATCACTTCCAGAGTAAGCTTCCGGTAGCAGTCCGCCTTTTCGGCAGGAACGAGCGACCACAGCGCCAGCTTCATCGTATCGTCTGCACTGTCCCCATCGGTAGCCGTGATGATTTTGCCGCTGATGCGCAGTGTGGAGCCGACATCCGTGGAGCGGGCGTTGGAGTCGTCTGGAGTGTCCGTGTCATAAACTACCTTTTGGATGTTGTCCATCCCAAGCTCAATCGTTTCTTGTCCTTCTACCAGCAATTTGAATCCCATTTGTGTTGCCTCCTTGAAATGAAATATAGTGGTTTCCGGAGCGCTTGCGCTGCCCCGGAATTTATGTATAAAGGCGAATCTTGAGGATAGCGCCTTTAATACCTTATTGAAAAATCCCATTACGCTTTAACCGGGCTGGTGCCCTTCGTGATCATGACCTCGAGGTTCTTGACATTGCCGTTAAAGACCAGATCGATATGGCACATATTGCTCTTCTCATCGATCACATAGCTCATGTCGTCCCCATCGTGAATGATCGAGTTGACGAAACCGCGGCTGCCAAGCCATCTGCTCTTCTGGCTGCTCGGATTGTTGCTGAAGAAGCGTACGATATTTTCGTGCTTGAAATCCCCGGTCTGATAACGGAGAATGCGCTCGATATAAGTGCTGACCAGCGTTTTATAGATGGAATCAAAGCCGTCCTCCGCCAGCGCCATGCTTCTCGCTTTATACACCGTAATGCGGCGGATGTCCTTATCCTGCAGCTGGGCGTTTTCCGACGAGAATACGAAGCCGAAATTTTTGCGGTTGATCGAATCCTTGATCTTGTTCGTGAAGCCTGTTATTTCCTTTGCCATGGTCGTTACCATGCGCAGGCTATTGTCTCCGGCTTCAATGTCGAAGCGGACGCCGGGGTAATCCTTGTTGATTGTTTTGAACGCTCCACGCAGATATTCCGGACACTGGTAGGCAGCCACAAGCCCGGCCGCAACATAAGCCGCTCCGACGTACACGCCTTCGATCCACAGCTTCAGAATATCTTCCTTCTCCTTGGACAGCGCTGCCCCGTTCTCGGTTTTCAGCATTTTGCTGTCGATAATGACACCGGATTTTTCCTTCGGGATGATCGTGAAGTTCGGCACACATGGTACGGCAAACTCACTGTATTCCCTGCGCACCAGCGGCGCACATTTGTCGATATACTTGTCGATGCCCGACGTGGCCATGCTGTTGAAGGTCGTGTCTTCGCCCGACTCAAAGTTGAAGAACATCTGGATTTTGTAATCCTTGACCACCTGCAGCAGCATGGAGAGCGACTCCATGGAGTAGCCTTCCTGCTTCACGACCTTCTCGTTGCCCTGGAAGCGCTGGCGTGACACCTTCACCTTGCCGGCGGTCTCCAGCTCAATCGAAGGCACAATCCCGAACCAGATCGTATCGCTGAAGTCATTCTTCGAATTGACCGTGTTCAGGAACGTTTCCAGACGCGGGATATTGCTGCTTTTGACGAGCATATCCAGCTTGGCGTTGGCAACCAGCAGAGTAGGCAGCATGCCTTTGTTCTTGGTAGCGTATTGGTCGAAGAACATTTTGACCCCGAGAATTTTCTCCACCAAAGGCTTAACCGTTTTGACAAAGTCATCCTTGGCGTTTTTGTAAAATTCCAGGTAGGTGTTATAGTTCTGGATTTCCAACTCCACCTTCACTTCCGCCTGCACCGCGGGCAGCGGCACAAATGTGCGGACCACCAGATCCTGCACGTAGTTGGAAGGACTCTCGGAAATGGAGTTGTAATCTTCCTCGAATACGGTCGTCAGGCCGTTCGAGCTGTTCTCATCCAGCAGCATCAGCTCCTGGCTGTCGCTCTTCGGAGCCTCGACAATCTTGAGCTCACCGCTTTCGCCAATCGTCAGCATACCGATTTGCACCGGCTCACCGCCGTTCTCCTCCTGTGTACCGCCGAGCAGAAGGCGTGTCTTGATATCCTCGATCGCAAGCGGAAGCATGGCCATGACGTTGTTATAATTCTGGCTGGCTTCTTCGAACATCGCGTTAAGCTTGTCGCCCATATCCAGCTTTTTCGGATCACCGTCGTCCAGCTTCTCGTACTGGCCGTACAAATAGTGAATTTCCTTCCGGACTTGACGGATATCATCCATCACCTTTTTTGGGGAAATCATATCGAGCAGATTCTCGAATTTGAAATCCACATTTGTGATGCCCTGGCTGCGCTTTGTATCGATCAAGGTAAACAGCATTTTCAGGAAGTCATTATGCTGGTTCACCATGATCTCGGAGATCATATCATCCGGGATGCCCTCAGGCTTCTTGAGCGTGTACATCACCTTCTGGTTGGCAGCGTTGAAAAAGGAATAGACGGTAGGTGAAAATTTGTCGAGGAACTCGTCGAAGCTGCGCACCAGCAGGTGCTCATTGATTTCCTTGATCTTCTCATCGCTCAGGCTGTCGATTCCTTTGACATCCCCAACGATGGTAATCAGGTCGAGCTTCTCGGGATTAATCTCTTCAAAAAGCATCGTACGGTTGGTTTGATTGATAATCTCCATTGCGGTTGGCAAGGGATAGACCGTTGTTTGTCGAAACTTCAGAGTTCCAGCCTATCCGCTTGCCACCTCCTCTCTCTGATTTATATCGGATCGGCCGCAAGTTAGGGACCCCCGTCCCGTCACTTCATCCGTTTCCTCCTGGTGTATGTATGAGTACCATGTTAACTGTAACAACCACAGTTAATTCCAAAATCTGACGATATCTGAGAGGATCATACTTTAGCACCTCAATTTTTGTCAATTTGATTGTATTTTCGCAATTATTTCATATTTATGGGTACAAATACTTATTTCCAGGAGATAATATGCACCTAAATGAAACATCAATATGGAAAAATTTGATTCCTTGGTTCTATTTCTATAATTTTCTATTGATTTTCCGCTTTCTTTTGTCGATAGTAATTCATTAAGTGATTTTTAGGATATTTTTGGAGGATTAGGGCTCATTTAAGAATATGTCGAATATATCCCTTAGTTCCTAGTTTCCTTGAAATACAAGCACTCTTCATCGGCCTGGATGGGTCAAATCACTAAAATAAGGGGGGGAAATCATGAAATACAGGATACATATCAAAACTATTTCACTTAGGGCTTTTCTCCTGTTTTTCGCATTTTCGACAACTTTTTTTTCGGAGACTCCCGGATATGCGTCCGCAGCGGGCAGTGAGGCCGGATATGACGCCGTTTTCGTGGTGGATACGAGCTATTCCATGACAGAATCCGACCCTGAAGGAATCGCTACCGAAGTGATCAATATGTTCATGGATATGAGCGAGGCTTCCCAGACACGTGTCGGATTTGTCGCCTACAACCACAGAATTGTAGCGTCACAACCGTTGACCTCCGTGTCGGTAGCCGCGCATAAAGCACAAATCCGGCAAGAAATTCAGCGGCTCATTCCTTCGGGGTACACAGATCTCGGCCTGGGCTTGCGCCAGGGCGCCAAGCTCCTGTCCGACGGGACACAGGAAGGAAGAAAGCCGTTCCTGATCCTTCTGTCTGACGGGGAAACGGACTTCGGCAGTTCCTCCGGAGCACGGACCAAAGCAGACTCCACAAAGGATGTGTCAGCTGTCATCAAGACAGCCCAGAAGGACGGATATCCGGTCTACACGATCGGGCTTAACCATGACGGAACCGTAAACCGCGAAGAGTTGGAACGGATCGCAGCCCAAACGGGAGCAACCTCCTATATTACTAGCAGCGCGGATGACCTGCCTGAAATATTCAACAAAATATTCGCCGCCCAGATCCGCTCCAAGCTGGTGCCTTCAGCAGCCATTAGCGCCACCGGCGCTCTGCAGGAAGTTACTGTAACCATACCGGATTCCAGTATGGAAGAGGCCAGCCTCATCCTGCTGTCTGAGCACAAGCTGAGAGAAACCCAGCTGTATTATAACTCGCAAAACATACGCAGATATGAATCCGACAAATACACCATTCTCAAAATCGGCCGGCCTGAAGCAGGCGAGGTCAAGCTGAAGCTGCGGGGTCAGCCCGGAGATTTGATCAAAATCAATCTGCTGGGCAGCTACGGCTTTGAAATGCGCTCCGCTATGACTCCAGTCAGCGCAGAGGGTGCAGGGACAAGCGGGCCGGCAGGGAACGGCAAAACATCCGAGGTATTGAAGGGGCAGAAGCATCTGTTCGAGGCTCATCTCGAAGGCCGGGATGGCGGGGAAATCAAAGACGCCGCATTGTACGGGCCGCTTAAAGCGGAACTGGTCATAACGCCGGCGGACCCGGGCAAGACGGAGCGTGTCCCCATGACTTATACGGATAGCCTGTTCCGGACGGAATACCTATTTCCCGAGACCGGCAAATACACCTGGCAGATTCGGCTGGATGGGCCGGAATTTTACCGCCACAGCACGGCACAGCCGGTAAATGCCGTGAACGGGGCGCCTGCCTCTGTCGGGGACCTGAACGTATCCGCAGTACCTGAGGACGGGGAAATCAAGCTTGAACTGGACAGCTACTTCCAGGACCCGAACAATGATCGGCTGGTTTACACCCTGGCGGATAAAAATACGGCCTTCCCGCTTGGCGAGCCTCGTATATCGGACGAGGGAGCATTGATCCTGTCCGCACCAAGAGCGGGGAAGGCTGATCTGACGCTTACCGCCACCGATCCTGACGGCGCGGCCGCCACCGCGAGACTTCATATTAGCGTGCGGTCCGGCTATACCGTTCTCTTGTGGACGGTTGTTGTAATAGCTGCAGCAGGAGCGCTTGCTGCAGTTCTGTATTTGCTGCTCCGGGCAAAGCCGCAGTTCACCGGAAGGCTGGAGGGACTTTTTCTGGCCACAGCCAGCGGGGAGGATATTCCGGTCAAGTCATGGCCTCTTACTTCGTTTTCAGGCCGCAGAGTCACCCTCGCCGAGCTGTTTCATACACTTCCTGTGTACGAGCCGCTTCCTGAAGCAGAGCGGATCGTATTCAGCGCCGACAAACAGGGCAGGCTCTTGGTCAAGCATGATACCCGTTGCGCAGTGCAGCATGGCAAACAGCTCGTCCCTCCGGGCAAAAAAACAGCACTCGGTTATAACGAAAAGCTGTATATCACCTTTGAGGACGGCGTAACCGAAATCGAACTGCGCTATAAGGCGATCAAGCCAAATACCAACATTTACACCGATCATTTAACGGTTAAAATCACCTCTTGAGCGGTGAGCCGGACGTACAAAAAAAGGAAGCCCGGCGAATGCGGCTAATGTGCCGATATTCGCTGCAGCTTCCTTTTTTTCATCAAATACTCCGCCCGCAGGGCACGCTTGAACCAGCCAAGCGATTTACAGCGCTTATGGGGGTGCAGAGCCAATCCGTAGCGGATGATCCGATCCAGCAAGGGGGAGATGCCTTTCCCCGCAGCAGGCGCCAGCGTGTCTTCGAACAGCCTGCGTTTCACGTCAGGGGGAGGCGCGCCGGTGCAGCAGCGGTACATGATCGCCGCCACACTATAAATATCCGATACCGGCCCCTGCTGTGATGTTTTCGAATAAAACTCCAAAGGCGAATAACCCGATGTGGTCAAGATCGGATGATCCTGTTCCGCATAACGTACAGCAGATCCAAAGTCAAGCAGCTTCACTTCACCCTCTGGGCCAATCATGATATTGGAGGGCTTGATATCTCTGTGAATGATGCCGTGTGTGTGGATATGATCCAGCGTTTCCATCAACGGCAGCAGCGTATCGTGCATCAGTTGAAGGTCCCCCTCCCGCTTGTCCAATATGTGCGCAAGCGTTGTCCCTTCACAGAACTCCATGACAAGATAGACTGTCCCCCGCTCCTCGAAATGATCGATGTAACGGACGATGCCCGGATGTGTAAATTCCTGTAAAATCATGGCCTCCTGCAAAAAGAGGTCCCTGAACTCAGCGAACTTGGGCCGCAGCGTCCGCTGGGGACAGATCACCTCTCTTCTGTCCTGCCCCCGTGCCGCCAGAGCTGCCGGAAACAGCTCCTTCACGATCACTTTCTCACGGGTGTTGACTTCTCTGGCGTTATACACGACGGATAAGGCGCTGCTGGACAGAACGGACCTGATTTGATAGGTGCCGCGCAATTTGGTGCCGCGGGGCAAAACCTCCTCCCAGCCGCTGATTGCCTGCTTATCACTGATCAACCTTACCAAGCCTCCTGCATGCTTTTCTGCTACCTGTACCGTACACGATACAGTTCTTCACTTCAACCCTGAAGTGTCTGTGTTTTTAGCATAAGCTTGCCGGTAAGTGTCCTTAAATCATCCGACGCTGATGATATTTCCTGCATAATAGCCGTCTCTTCATGGGCCGCACGATTGATTTGCTGCGCTCCTTCTGCGAATGAAGCCGACATCTCCTGAATCCGGTTCATGTAATTGTACGTCTGCTCCACCCGGCCGGTCTGCTCGGAGACGGAGTTTTCCAGCATGCGCACCCCGTCCACGAATTCGTCAATGATCCGGTTAAGCTCGTTCAGCGTTGCTTCCACTGAACGGGTGCGGCCCGCTTCCTCTCTCACCAACGCATTTTGCTGCTGCATGAGCGAGACCGCTTCCGTAATCTGCTCCTGAATGCGGCTGATCATCTGGTTGATTTCTTCGACCGAAGAGGAGCTTTGGGACGCAAGTGTCCGGATATGCTGGGCTACTACGGCGAATCCGCTTCCCTCCTCTCCCGCTCTGGCAGCTTCGATGGAAGCGTTCAAGGCGAGCAAATGGGTCTGCTCGGCAATTTCCTTCACCGTACCGGTGATGTTCTCGATCCGTTCCGCTTCCCGTTCAAGCCTCAGGATCACCTCATGAGAACGCTGATGGGACTCCGACAGGGCATCCATCCCGCCCATCAGCGAAGAGAACAGCGACTGGGTCGAACGGACGGAGCCCTCCATATTGCCCGAAAGCTCCATCATCCGGTTGGATTTCGAATGCATCAGCCGGAAGTCCCCAAGCATCTGGTCGGCTGTCTGCAGGGACAGCTCGGAAGCCTTCTGCTGCTCCTCCACCCCGGAGACAATACCGTCCACCACATTCGACATGGATTCAATTTGCGTGGTCGCATGTGCGATGGCCGTGCTCAATGTTTCGGCATTATGTGAGGTCGTTTTTGTGCTGTAGGAGATTTCGTCCAACATGCCCCCGATATGGGCCAGCATGTTGCGAAACGCATCGTACAGAACTTTAATCTCATCCCCGGATCGCCGCTCGGGAATCACAACATGCCAGTTACCGTCTGCGGCTTCCTCCGCAGCCTTGGCCAGACGGACAATCGGCCGGGTCAGCCACCTGGAGGTCAGCCAGCCGAGAATTCCCGTCCATATTACACCGAGCAGCAAAATTATCGATACGTAGAGCCAGTCCGCCATGCCGGGAGCAATCCAGTCCTTCAGCACAAAGATGAAAAACGAGCTTGTCCCGTATGTAATAGCGGATATTGCTATAAAACCTGCAACCATTTTCGTTCCCAAGGATAATTTCATGCTTCACACCTCTGATATCGCTTTTTAAGTCTAATTTACCAGTAAATCCTAGCGTTAAGTGTGACAAATATCATTGATATGCTAAATTTTAAGAATAAAGTCACCTTTTATTTAGGTCTTTTCTCTCTATACGCGCCTATGCTCGCACACTTCCCTGAAATTGCAGCTTCCGCAAGCACGCCGGGACGGCATCGGGGTGAAAAAGGACATCGGCTTCGGCTTGTTGTAATACTCATCATCCAGGCAGGATTTCATCTCTTCAATATATCGGCCCACATTCTCTTCAACTTTAGCAATTTCCTCCTGCTCCGGCTTATAAGCTTCACTTTCTCCGGTAACCAGATATTCCACCCGCAGCTCAAGCTGCTCCAACGGAATATTATACTTCTCCCGCACATAGGCGGCATATAAATACAGCTGGTCCGAGAAGTCCCCCTCCTTGCCCGTCTTCCAGTCCACAATCACCATCTCGCCGTTTTGCCGCCTGTATAGCAAATCCATTTTGACATATACCTTTGTCTCATGGAGAAGCATCGTGTCCCATTTCTCGACTTCGACGACCTGGGCCCGGCCGGCGCTTAGTTCCTTCCATGTTGCGGATGCGGACAGGTTGCGGACAATGGCGCGGCGGCGGTCGTTAATGATGGAAATCCGGTCATGGAGCGTTTCCTCTCCGTAATAGATTTCAGACAGCATGATACGCTGCTTGGGCTGGCTGAGCCAGGTCTCCCGGTCCTGGGATTCCTTATAGCCCTGGTTCAGCATCTCCCTCATAACCTTGTCTAAAAATTCCGGTCGCGGCGGTTCACGGCGCACATCCAGCGCACGAATGGCCGACTCGCACATACGGTGAGCCAGATCGCCGAACAGCAAATATAAATTGCTTAGCTGCTTCAGCCGGTACAGCGCGGCCTGCTCCTCCGTGGCCTGCTCCCGATTCCAGCCGTTGTGGGAACCATAATAGTGAAAATAATATTTGCGCAAGCATTCATCAAACGTATTGGCCCTTGATTGAGAGTAGGACCAGGGTGGATACATAGCCAACTTGGCCGTCCCCTCCTTGATAGAGGTTATTCAAAAAGTCATCTTTTGATCACGAAGGAAGTCAGGAAGCGGACTCGACATCGAATCTTGAATTCAGCCGGGACTT